>NZ_JBHUZW010000004.1:0-71702 GCF_042667215.1 Cellulomonas sp. NPDC057328
ACCCCACGGAGGGCCCCGGCGGACGCCGGGGCCCTCCGCCCGTCCCGGGGCCGCGGGCGGTGCGCCGGCGGTGCCCGGTGCGCCGGCGGTGCCCGGTGCGTCGGCGGTGCCCGGTGCGTCGGCGGTGCCCGGTGCGCCGGCGGTGCCCGGTGCGTCGGCGGTGCCCGGTGCGTCGGCGGTGCCCGCGACCGCGGTTACAGTCGATGACCGTGCCCGCCGACCGGTCCGTCCCCGTCCGCGTGCACGGCACCCCGCGCACGCCGTCGTGGCTCGTCCCGCGGCCCCGGCTCGTCGCGCGGCTCGACGCCGGCGCGCCCGTGACCCTGCTGCGTGCGCCCGCCGGCGCCGGCAAGACGCTGCTGCTCGCGGAGTGGGCGCACACCGGCACGGCGCCGCACGTGCGCGGCGTGTGGGTCGACGCCGCCGAGCAGCGCCTGTCCCGCGCCGCCTTCTGGGCCGCGGTGGCCGACGGCGTCGCCGCCGCGGGGATCGCCCCGCCCGGTCACCCCCTCGCCCTCGGCTCCGGCGCGCTCTCGACGGACGACGAGCCGCGCCCCCTGCTGCGCCGCGCCCTCGCGACGCTCGGCGTGCTGACGCTCGTCGTCGACGCCGTGGACGAGCTGCCGGACGCCGTGCACGACGACCTGGTGGAGCTGGTCGCCGCGCTGCCGGACCTGCACGTCGTGGCCGCCGCGCGCGGCACGTGCCGGATCGGCGGCCGGGAGGCGCGGGCCCGCGTCGACGTCGAGGAGCTGACGCTCGACGACCTCGCGCTCACCGTCGAGGAGACGGTGGCGGTGCTGGGCCCGGTCGCCCGCCACGACGCGGAGCGGGTGCACGCCGCCACGGACGGCGTCGCGCTCGTCGTCCGGCTGGTCGCCCTCGAGCACGCGCTCACCGGCACCCTCGACGCGACGCGGACGCTGGAGCGGATGCTCGACGAGCACGTCGCGCACCGGCCCGCGCCCGTGCGCGACCTCCTGCGCACGATCGCCGCGGCCGACGTGGTGACGGCCGGGCTCGCCGCCGAGCTCACGGGCGCGCCCGACGCGCACGAGCGGCTCGCGGAGGCGGCGGCGCTCGGCCTCGGTACGTGGACCGCGGGGCCCGGCGAGGACCTCTTCGTCCTCACCGGGGCGGTGCGCCGGGTGCTGCGCGACGGCGGGCGCGCGGCGGACCCCACCCGGTACCGCGCGCTGCGGCGCACCGTCGCCACCTGGTCGCTGCGCCACGGCCGGCCGGCGGCGGCCCTGCACGCCGCCGTGGACGCCGAGGACCTCGTGCTCGCGGAGACCGTGGTCAAGCGCCACTGGCACGACATCATCCGGCTGGGCCGGGGCGACGTCCTCGGCGCCCTCGGCGACGTGCCCCTCGGCCGCCTCCGGCGCCACCCGTACCTGCTGATGATCCAGGCGCTGGCGCTGAACGCGCAGGCCGAGCACCGGGGCCGCGCGGTGGCGCTGCTCGGCCTCGCGCTGGCGTCCGTGCGGCTGGTCCCGCCCGCGACGGCGACGGACCGCGTCCTCGCCCGCTCGGTCGAGAACGCGGCGCTGCGCCTCGTCGGCCAGGCCGACCGGGCGGTGCGGCCCGCGCGGGAGGTGCTGCGGACGCTCGCCGAGATGGACCCCGCGGAGCACGCGTCGATCGGCACCCAGGTGCCGCGCTTCTGCACCCAGGCGGGCATCACGCTGCTGTACGCGGGCGACACCGTGGGCGCGGTCGCGGCGTTCGAGCGCGGGCTGTCCGCCGCCGGCCCGGACGGCATCGACCGGCTGCACCCGAGCGCCCTGCTCACCGGGGCGCTCGCGGCGGCGGGGGACGTCCCCGCGGCGCGCGCCATGGCAGCCCGCGTCCGCGCCGCGGGGTGGCCGCAGGAGCGCCTCGACGACTACCTGGGGTCGATGTACCACGTGGGCGAGGCCCTCGTCGCGCTCGAGGACTTCGACGGGGCCACGGCGCAGACCCACCTGGACCGGCTCGAGCGGCACCTGGTGACCATCGAGCACTGGCCGCTGATCGCCCACGTGCAGGCCATGGTCGACCTCGTGCGCGGCGAGGCCGCCACCGGCCTGGCCCGGCTGGAGGCGACCCGCGCCCGCCAGCACGCGCGGCGCAGCACGAGCCCGCTGTCGCGGCGGCGGCTCGACGAGACGGCCGCCGTCCTGCTGCTGGCGCTCGGACGGGTGCGCGAGGCCGGCGACCTCGTCGGGACGCGGCCGCGCGGGCGGCGCTCGGCGACGGCGATCGCCCGCCTGCACCTGGTGGCCGGCGACGACGACCGCGCGCTGGGCGTGCTGGCGGCCGCCCCCGCGGACCCGACCTCCACGCCGCGCGCCCGCGCCGAGCGTGCCGTCGTGGAGGCCGCCCTGCTGGCGCGGCGCGGCGCGGACGAGGCCGCCGTCGACGCCGCCGACCGCATGGCGGCCCTGCTCGAGGTGCACGGCCTCGGCCTGCCGCTCGCGCTCGTGCGCGCCGAGGACCGGGCCGCCCTGCACGCCGTCGCCGAGCGCGCCGACCGGGCGCGGCTGCGTGCCGTGCTCGCCCGCGTCGACGTGCCGGACGTGCTCGTGGGCGTCGGCCGCGCGCCGCAGCTCACCACGCGTGAGCAGGCCGTCCTCGACGCGCTCGCGGAGGGCGCCACCCTCGCGGCGGTCGCGGCGCGCGCCGGCGTCTCCCCGAACACCGTGAAGTCCCAGGTCCGCTCGCTCTACCGCAAGCTCGGCGCGGACTCGCGGCAGGCCGCCGTGGCCGCCGGCGTGCGCTACGGGCTGCTGTCCGGCGCCACCGGCCCGGCGGCCGCCCCGCCGGAGGGGTGACGCGCGGGGCCGGGCGTCCGGCCGGGCCGTAGAGTCGTCGCGACCTCGTCCTCTCGCGATCGGAGCACCCGTGCGCATCTCGGTCATCGGCTGCGGCTACCTCGGCGCGGTGCACGCCGCCAGCATGGCGTCGCTCGGGCACGACGTCGTCGGCATCGACGTCGACGCCGACAAGGTCGCCCGCCTGGCCGCCGGCACGGCACCGTTCTACGAGCCGGGCCTGCCCGAGCTGCTCGCCGAGGTCGGCAGCACCGGCCGCCTGCGGTTCAGCACCGACATGGCCGACGCGGCGGGTGCGCAGGTGCACTTCCTGTGCGTCGGGACGCCGCAGAAGCACGGCGAGTTCCGCGCCGACCTGTCCTACGTGGACGCCGCGTTCGACGCGCTGCTGCCGCACGTCGCGCCGGGCGACGTCGTCGCCGGCAAGTCCACCGTGCCCGTCGGCACCGCGGAGGCGCTCGCGGCGCGGCTCGCCCCCACGGGCGCGACGCTCGTGTGGAACCCCGAGTTCCTGCGCGAGGGCTTCGCGGTCAAGGACACCCTGCACCCCGACCGCCTCGTCTACGGCCTGCCGACGGACGACGAGGGCAACCCGACGCCCGACGGCGAGCAGGCCCACGCCGCGCTCGACGAGGTGTACGCGACCCCGCTCGCCGAGGGCACGCCGCTCGTCACGACCGACTACGCGACCGCACAGCTCGTCAAGGTCGCCGCCAACTCGTTCCTCGCCACCAAGATCTCGTTCATCAACGCGATGGCCGAGCTCTGCGAGGCCACGGGCGCCGACGTCACCCGCCTCGCCGACGCGATCGGCTACGACGCGCGCATCGGCCGCCGGTTCCTCAACGCCGGCCTCGGCTTCGGCGGGGGCTGCCTGCCCAAGGACATCCGCGCGTTCATGGCCCGCGCCGGCGAGCTCGGCGTCGACCAGGCGCTGTCCTTCCTGCGCGAGGTCGACTCGATCAACATGCGCCGCCGCGTGCGCATGGTCGACCTGGCCCGCGAGGTCTGCTCCGGCTCGATCGTCGGGCGCCGCGTCGCCGTGCTCGGGGCCGCGTTCAAGCCCGACAGCGACGACGTCCGCGACTCGCCGGCCCTCTCCGTCGCCGCGCAGATGCAGCTGCAGGGCGCGCACGTCACCGTCACCGACCCGCAGGCGGTCGAGAACGCGCGCGCCAAGTGGCCCGACCTCAAGTACGCCGCCACGGCGCTCGAGGCCGCGCAGGACGCCGACGTCGTCGTGCTCGCCACCGAGTGGGCCGAGTACCGCGACCTCGTCCCCGAGGACCTGGGCGCGGTCGTCGCGCAGCGCGCGATCGTCGACGGGCGCAACGTCCTCGACCCGCGGGCGTGGCGCGCCGCCGGGTTCACGTACCGGGCGCTCGGCCGCCCCTGACGTGCAGGTCCTGACACCCAGGCCCTGACGCCCAGGCCCGGGGGCGCCGCGGGCTACGGCCCGACGAGCACCAGCGTGCAGAGCATCTGCTCGCCGTCGCGCACGCACGCCGTGACGGCGTCCTCGAGCCCGGGGTCCACCACGTTCGCGCGGTGCCCCGGCGAGCCCATCCACGCCGTCGCGACGTCCGCCGGGGCGACGGCCGCCCGGCTGAGGTTCTCGGCGGCGACGCTGCGCGGCGCGCACGCCGCGAGCACGTCGTCGAGCGGGGCGTGCTCGAGGTCCTGCCCGACCAGGTCCGCCGCGCGCGCCGCGGCGGCGTCGGCCGCGCACGTCGCCCCGCCCCACGCGGGCAGGCCGGCGGCCTCCCGCTCGGCGGCGGTGGCGGCGAGCAGGTCGCGCGCGTAGTCGTCGGGGGCCACGCCGCCGAGGTCGACGACGGCCGGGGTGGTCGCGGACGGCGCGTCCGCACCCGGGCCGGTGCTGCCCGCCGAACTGCCGGCCGGTCCGCCGCCCGGTCCCACCGTCGCGACGACGGCACCCACGCCGAGCACCGCGGCGACGACGAGCAGCGCGACGGCGAGGCCGGGCACGGGCGCGCGCCCGCCGGGCGTCGGTGCGGGGTCGTGGGGAACGTCGGCGGGGACGTCGCGGGCGTGGTCGGGCACCTCGGCATGCTGCCACGTGCGTCGCGGATCACCGGGATCACCGGCGTCGGACCGGACCCTTTCCCGAGGTAATGATGTAGGGTAATGACCTGTGACCACGACCTCCGACGCCCCCGCCGCCCCGGCCGCCGACCTCGCGCTGGCGGCCGAGCTGCGCGTCTCCCTGGGCCGCGCCACGCGCCGCATCAAGGGGGAGCGGGGCGAGGCCGGCCTCTCCGACCCGCAGTTCAACGTGCTCGCGATCCTCGTGCGCGAGGGCCCCATGTCGCCCGGCGGGCTCGCGGACCTCGAGCGCATCCAGCCGCCGGCCATGACGCGCACCGTCAACTGCCTCGTCGAGCGGGGGCTCGTCCGCAAGGAGGAGCACCCCACCGACGGCCGCCAGGTCGTCGTCACCCTCACCGAGGCCGGACAGGCCGAGGTCGTCGAGACCCGCCGCCGCCGCGACGCCTGGCTCTCCGCCCGCCTCGCCGACCTCACCGACGACGAGCGCACCGCCCTCGTCCACGCCGCCGAGATCCTCCGGAGGATCGCCGCCTCGTGAGCGCCACCTTCTCGTCCCTCTCGTTCCGCAACTACCGCCTGTGGTTCGCCGGCGCCCTCGTCGCCAACGTCGGCACGTGGATGCAGCGCGTCGCCCAGGACTGGCTGGTCCTCACCCAGCTGACCTCCGACTCGGGCGTCGCCGTCGGCGTCACCACGGCGCTGCAGTTCGGGCCGACGCTGCTGCTGTCGGCGTGGGCCGGCCTGCTCGCCGACCGGTTCGACCGCCGCAAGCTCCTCGTGCTCACGCAGGTGCTGCAGGGCGTGCTCGCCGCCGGCCTCGGCGTGCTCGTGCTGAGCGGGCGCGCGGAGCTGTGGCACGTCTACGTGTTCGCCGGCCTGCTCGGCTGCGTCACCGCGGTCGACGGCCCCGTGCGCCAGACGTTCGTCGCGGAGCTCGTGCCCGCACGGCGCCTGTCCAACGCCGTCGGCCTCAACAGCGCGTCGTTCAATGCCGCCCGCCTGGTCGGCCCCGGCGTCGCCGGCCTGCTCATCGCGGCCGTCGGCACCGGCTGGGTGTTCGTCATCAACGCCGTCACGTTCGCGGCGACGATCGTCTCGCTCACCCTCATGCGCCGCGCCGACCTCTACCCGATGCCGCACGCCAAGCGCGCCAAGGGGCAGATCCGCGAGGGCGTCGCCTACGTGCGCAACCGCTCGGACATCCTCGTGATCATGGTCGTCGTCGGGGTGGTCTCGACGTTCGGCCTCAACTTCCAGCTGACGAGCGCGCTGATGGCCCGCCTCGAGTTCGGCCGCGGCGCGCAGGAGTACGGCATCCTCGGGTCGGTCCTGGCCATCGGGTCGCTGACCGGGGCGCTGCTCGCCGCCCGGCGCGAGCGGCCGCGCGTGCGGCTCGTCATCGGCGCGGCCTTCGCGTTCGGCGTCACGACGGGCGTGATGGCGCTCATGCCGACGTACCTCACCTTCGCGCTCGCCTGCATCCCCGTGGGGCTCGCGTCGCTCACGATGATGACGGCCGCCAACTCCGCCATCCAGATGAGCACTGACCCCGCCATGCGCGGGCGCGTCATGGCGCTCTACATGATGGTGTTCCTCGGTGCGACGCCCGTCGGGTCGCCCATCGTCGGCTGGATCGGCGAGACGTTCGGCGCGCGGTGGTCCATCGGCGTCGGGTCGATCAGCGCGCTGCTCGTCTCGGTCGGCGCCGCGTGGTGGGCCCGCTCGCACTGGAACGTGCGCCTCCGGTACCGCGTGACGAGCCGGCCGCACCTCGAGGTCGTCCACCTCGGGCTGCCGGGGGCCGACGCGACCACGGCGGGGGAGCGGCGCGCGACGACGGCGCCGGCGCGCGTCGGGGCGCAGGAGGCGGCGGACCGGCAGCACGCGGCCTGACGGCCGTCAGCGGGTGAGCGTGCGGGTGAAACCCCGCCCGGTCCCGGTGCCCGGAACGTCCGTTCTGTCAGCATCGTGGCCGTGACGCACCCACCGGCGACGACGGCCACGGCGCCCGCGCCGACGCCGCCCGCACCGCGCCGCCGCGTCGGCCCGGTGGTGGCGCGCGTCGTCGCCGTCCTGGCCGTGCTGCTGGTGCTCGCCGCCGCGTGGGTCGCGTTCCGCGTGTGGCAGGCCGCGGGTGCGCTGCAGGACGCGCGCGCCGGGCTCGCCGGCGTCGAGGTCGACCCGCGCGCCGCCGGCACCGCCGCGGCCGACCTCGAGGGGCTGCGCGCCCACACGTCCCGCGCGCGCGACGCCGCGTCCGACCCGGTGTGGCGCGCCGCCGAGGTCGTCCCGTGGGCCGGCGACCAGCTCACCGCCGTCCGGGTCGTCGCCACGGCCGTCGACGACCTGGTGCGCGACGCCCTGCCCGCCGTCGACGCGCTCGGCGCCGTCCTCGACGACGGCCTGCGCGGACCCGACGGGCGCGTCGACGTCGCCGCCGTCAGCCGCGGCGCCGACGCCCTGCGCACGGCCGCCGCCACCACCGCCGCGGCCCGCGACCGCCTCGACGCGCTCGACCCCGACCGGCTCGTCGGCCCGCTCGCCGACCCCGTGCGGGAGGCGCAGCGCACCGTCGCGCGCGCCGACGCGTCCCTCGGTCCCGCCGCGCGCGGGCTCGCGCTGCTGCCCGGCCTGCTCGGCGCCGACGGGCCGCGCACGTACCTCGTCCTCGCGCTCAACTCCGCGGAGCTGCGCGCGGCCGGCGGCATCGTCGGGTCGATCACGGCCGTGCGCGTCGAGGACGGCGCGGTCGCCGTCGTCGACCAGCGCAGCACCGACCAGCTCCGCTCGCTCGACGCCCCGGTGCTGCCGCTCACCGCCGAGGAGGTCGCCACGCACAGCGACCGGCTCGGCCGCTGGGTGCAGAACTCGACGCTCACGCCGCACTTCCCGCGCACCGCCGAGCTCGTCGCCGCGCGCTGGCAGCGGGACGTCGGCGGCCCCGTCGACGGCGTGGTCGCGACCGACCCCGTGGCCATCGGCGCGCTCGTCGGCGCGGTCGGCCCGCTCGCCGACCCCGCCGGCGGCACGCTCACCGGCGACGGGTTCGTGCGTGCGGTGCTGCGCGAGGCGTACCTGCGGTACCCGCACTCGCTCGAGGCCGACGCGTACTTCGCCGACGTCGCGTCGTCCGTCGTCGCCGCGGTCGGCGCGGGCGGCGGCAGCACCGAGGACCTCGTCGGCGCGCTCACCGGCGCCGTCGACGAGCGGCGCGTGCGCGTCTGGTCGGCCCACGGCGACGAGCAGGAGGTGCTGGCCGGCACGGTCGTGGGCGGCGGGTTCCTCGCGCCGCCGTTCGCGGGCGCGGCCGGCGTCTTCCTCGACGACGTCAGCCAGGGCAAGCTCGGCATCGACCTCACCACCGCGGTGACGTTCCGGGACGCCCGCTGCGACGGCCCCTCGCCGCGCGTCACCGCCGTGCTGTCCCTCGACTTCCGCCCGCCCCCGGACGTCGCCACGCTCGGCCGGTACATCGCCGGCTCGCCGGACCTCGGCGTGCCCCTCGGGACGCTGACGACGACCGTCTCGGTCTGGTCGCCGGTCGGTGCGGGACCCGTGGCGATGCGGCGCGACGGGGCGCCGGTCGGCGGCGCGAGCAGCACGCTGGCCGGGCGGGACGTGCAGCAGGTGGCGTCCGTGCTGGCGCCCGGCGCCCGGCAGGAGGTCGCCGTCGACCTGCCGCTGCAGGACGGCGGCGTCACGGTGTGGACGACACCCACCGTGTCGTCGCCCGGGGTGGCGTCGTTCCGCTGCCCGTGAGGCGAGCGGCTCCGTCGCGGCGGTCCGGGTGAAATCGGACGAACCGGACAGGATCACCCGTTCGGGTTGGCCACGGATGGCGTCGCCGACGCGAAGATGATTCCGAAATGTCCGGATCGATGTCGGGAGTCGCCATGCGTCACACCGTCCGGGCCGCTGCAGCGGCGGCCCTCCTCCTCGCGTCGGTCGGCCTCGCCCCGTCCGTCGCCTCCGCCGTGCCGGCACCGACGCCGACGCCGACGGACGACTGCCAGCGCGGCGTCGACGACTACGGGGCGCCGCTGCCCTGCGAGGTCGTCGTCACCACCCTGTCGCCGGTGTGCGACAACGACGTCCCGCGCCTGCGGTACGTGCTCACGGCGCTCGGCTCGTCGAGCAGCACCGTCGACGTCACGTGGGTCAACCCGGGCGGCGACGACGTCGTCTACGAGGATCAGCCGCTCGACGGCAGCGTCCTGTGGCCCGGCGCGGTCGTCGGCACGGACGGCACCGGCGCCGACTGGCCCGGCTGGCGCCTCGAGGGCGGCACGTGGGTGCAGGGCGACGAGTACGACTGGGTCCGCCCCGACGTCACCGTCCGGTTCGACGTCAACCCGTCCACCACCGTCACGGTCGCCTACCCGCCGTCGTCGCCGCAGTGCCTCACGGCCCCGCCGCGCAGCGACGTCCTCTCCGCCGTCGACGCCGCCCCGGCCGAGCGCTCCGAGGTCCTCGCGGCCACCGGTGCGCAGGTCGGCCTGCTCGCCGCGGCGGCCGCGGCGCTCGTCGGCCTCGGTGCCGGCGCGGTCGCGGTGCGTCGCCGCCGGCAGGGCTGACGCGGCAGGGCTGACTCGGCAGGGCTGACGCGGCAGGGCTCGGGTCGGCACGGGGCCCGGCGCGACGACGCCCCGCCTCCCCCGGTGGACGGGGGAGGCGGGGCGTCGTGGTGTGCGGCGGCGGGGTGCGGGTGCGGTGGTGCCGCTCAGGCCAGCGCGGCGACGACGTGGTCGACGCAGGCGGTGAGCGCGCGAACGTCGTCCGGCTCGACGGCGGGGAACATGCCGACGCGCAGCTGGTTGCGGCCGAGCTTGCGGTAGGGCTCCACGTCGACGACGCCGTGCGCGCGCAGCGTCGCCGTGACGGCCGTCGCGTCGATCGCCGGGTCGAGGTCGACCGTGCCGACGACGGGGGAGCGCAGCGCCGGGTCGGCGACGAACGGCGTCGCCCACTCCCGCTCCGCAGCCCACGCGTACAGGTGGCCCGACGACTCGGCCGTGCGGGCCGCCGCCCACGCGAGCCCGCCCTGCGCGAGCAGCCACTCGACCTGCTCCGCCAGCAGCACGAGCGTGCCGAGCGCGGGGGTGTTGAGCGTCTGGTCGGCGCGCGCGTTCGTCACCGCCGCGGTGAAGGACAGGAACTCCGGCACCCAGCGCCCCGACGCCTCCACCTGCGCGGCGCGCTCCACCGCGGCGGGCGACGCGAGCGCCAGCCACAGGCCGCCGTCCGCGGCGAACGACTTCTGCGGGGCGAAGTAGTAGACGTCGGTCTCCGCGACGTCCACCGCGACGCCGCCCGCCGCCGAGGTGCCGTCGACGACCACGAGCGCCCCGGCGTCGCGCGAGCCCTCGACGCGCCGCACGGGCGCGAGCACCCCCGTCGACGTCTCGTTGTGCGGCCAGGCGTACACGTCGGCGCCGTCGACGAGCGTCGGGACGACCGCGTCCCCGGCCGGCGCGCTCACCACGTGCGAGTCCGCGAGGAACGGCGCCCGCGACGTCGCCGCCGCGAACTTCGCGCCGAACTCGCCGAACTGCGCGTGCGCCGCGCGCTCGCGCACCAGGGACACCGTCGCGACGTCCCAGAACGCCGTCGACCCGCCGTTGCCCAGCACGACCTCGTACCCGTCCGGCGCGCCGAACAGCTCGGCCAGCCCCGCGCGCACCCGGCCGACCAGCGCGCGCACGGGCGCCTGCCGGTGCGAGGTGCCGAGCAGCGAGCGGCCCGCGGCGGCGAGCGCGTCCACCTGCGCGGCGCGCACCTTGGACGGGCCGCACCCGAAGCGGCCGTCGCGCGGCAGCAGGTCGGCGGGGATGGTGACGGCGGGGACCGGGGCGTCGGGCACGCGCCGAGGATAACGACGGGCGTCACGCCGCGGGCCGGGCGTCCGCACCGCCCCGGACGTGCGGGCGGGCCGACTACCCTGGGGGCGGCACGCGGCGGGTCGACCGCCGCCGGACGGCGACGTGGGAGGCCGAGCGGTGAGCGACCTGATCGACACGACGGAGATGTACCTCAAGACGATCTACGAGCTCACCGAGGAAGGCATCACCCCCCTGCGCGCCCGCATCGCCGAGCGCCTCGGCCACTCGGGGCCCACCGTGTCGCAGACGGTCGCGCGCATGGAGCGCGACGGGCTCGTCGTCGTCACCGGCGACCGCCACCTGGAGCTCACCGAGGCCGGGCACGGCAAGGCCGTGCGGGTCATGCGCAAGCACCGCCTGGCCGAGCGCCTGCTCACCGACGTCATCGGCCTGGACTGGCCGCACGTCCACGAGGAGGCGTGCCGGTGGGAGCACGTCATGAGCGAGCGCGTCGAGAAGCGCCTCGCCGCGCTGCTCGACCACCCGCACTTCGACCCGTACGGCAACCCCATCCCGGGCCTGGACGAGATCGGCGAGGAGCGCACGCCCGTGCGGTTCCTCGACGGGGTCGTGCCGCTGACGTCCGCGGACGCCGTCGTGCGCCCCACGGCCGTCGTCGCCCGCATCGCCGAGCCGCTGCAGGTCGACGTCGACCTGCTCGAGCGCCTCGCGGACGCCGGCGTGCGCCCGGGGGTCGAGGTGTCGGTCGAGCGGGGGACGGGCGTCGTGACGGTCGGCGTGCCCGGCAACGGCACGGTCGTGGACCTGCCGCTGGAGCTCGCGCGGCACATCTTCGTCGGGGTCGCCTGACCCCTGCGGGCGCGTCCGGCGACCGTGCCGGCGACCGTGCTGGCGACCGTGCCGGCGCGGCCCGGCGACGCCGCGCCGCGCGCCCACGAACGGGTGAACTCCGCCACACCGGTCGCGCTCCCACGGGCGCGCCCGAGCCGCTCCGCGACGCCGCCGTGCACGTCAGACGCACGGCGGCGTCCGGCGTCCGGGTGTCGCCCGGACGGCCGTCCATGATCGTTCCGAGATCGTCGTGACCAACGCGTGACAATCGCCGAATCCGTCATGTACGTTCGTCCTGCTTCTCGGAACCCTCCTCCGTGGGAGCCCTACGAGCGGAACGCCGAACCCTGCCGCCGCTCACAGGTCCCGTACGACTCGCCGGCAGGGGCGGGGGACCCAAATCGTGGGTACCGGAGACGGTGCCCTTGGGGTGAAGCCGGGCGGACGGAACGACAGCACGCACCACGGTGCGCGCGGTCGGGACGGACGACCGGCCGGGTGTTCTCCCACCCGAACCCGACAGCTCACCTCGTAGGCGACAGGAGAGGCACACGTTGTCCGAGAGCACCATCCGGGCGCGCCACCGCGCCGCGCGTCGTCCGTCGACGCCGCTGACCGAGCTCGCCAACGCAGCATCCGAGCAGATGGGCACCGTCGGCCGCCGTTCCGCCGTCGTCGCCGCATCGTCCGGCCTCATGGTCTCCATGCTGGCCATCCCGTCGAGCGCTGCCCCCGGTGAGTCCGCCGGCAACCTCGCCGCTGTCGACACGGCAGCGCTGACGGCCTCCGCACGGGCCGTCCTCAACACCTCCCCGGTCGTCTCGGCCCCGGCCGAGGCCGTCTTCACGGTCGACGCGCCCGTCGTCACGGCCGCGAAGCCGACCCCGCCGCCGCCGGCGCCCGAGCCCGAGCCGGTGCGTACGCGCGCCGCCTCCCGCACGGCCGAGCGCGCGTCCGCGGGCACCGAGGCGTCGACCACCACGACGGCCAACGCCCCGATCCCGCAGAGCGTGTCGGGCAACGCGGTCCTCGAGGTCGCCGCCCGCTACGTGGGCGTCCCGTACGTCTCCGGCGGTGCGTCGCCCGAGGGCATGGACTGCTCCGGCTTCACGTCGTACGTGTACGCGCAGCTCGGCATCAACCTGCCGCGCACGTCGTCGGCGCAGCGGAACGCCGGCACGGTCGTGTCGCGTGCCGAGGCGCAGCCGGGCGACCTGATCTGGAGCCCCGGCCACATCGGCATCTACGCCGGTGGCGACATGATGATCGACTCGCCGCGCCCGGGTAAGACGGTGCAGTTCCGCACCATCTGGCAGAGCTCGCCGACGTTCATCCGGATCGGCTGACCAGGCCGGCACCGATGTCACGGAGCCCCGACGACCACACGGTCGTCGGGGCTCCGTCGTTCGTGGACGCACGCCCCACCCGTCGAAAGGGCGTGCGCGTACCCTGGTCCCGCATCGACGCTGTTCCTTCTCGTCCGGACCGGCAGCCAGCCGGTCCGACCACCGAGGTCAGGAGTGCACCGTGCTGACGACCGTCCCCGTGGGAGGCCCACCCGGCCCCCCGCCCGCGCCCGTGCCCAACCGCACCCTGCTGCTCAACGCGAGCGGCGAGCCGCTGTGCGTCGTGACGGTGCACCGCGCCGTCGCCCTCGTCATGACCGGCAAGGCGACGGTCCTGGAGTCGGGCGGACGCGTGCTGCACTCCGCGCGCGCCGAGGTGCCGCTGCCGGTCGTGCTGGTGCTCACCCGCTACGTGCACGTGCCGAAGCGGCGCCCCGTGCCGCCCACCCGGCGCACCGTGCTGCAGCGTGACGACCACCGCTGCGCGTACTGCGGCGGAGGCGCCGACACCGTCGACCACGTGCACCCGCGCTCGCGCGGCGGCCGGCACGAGTGGACCAACGTCGTCGCCGCGTGCGTGCGCTGCAACCACCGCAAGGCCGACCGGACGCTCCTGGAGCTCGGCTGGGAGCTGCCCTTTCGGCCCCACGCACCTCGGTGGTCCTTCACGGTCGGCGGCGCGGCCGCGCGCACCGAGCCGGCCTGGTCCCCGTACCTCGTCGCCTGACGCCACGCGGGTCCGCGTCCGGTGCGGGGAGGGTCCGCGGATCGTCACGGGTGTGCCACGATGGGGTCAGGTCAGCACCACAGACTCGTCGTGACGGCGCGGCGAGCACCGACGCGGAGGGCGGCATGACGCGCGAGCACGAGGTCCTCGTCGGGGTCGACGGGTCGGCGGCCAGCCTGCACGCCCTCGACTGGGCGCTCCACGAGGCGCGCACCCGCGGGTGCGGCGTGCGGGTGCTCGTGGCGTACGCGCTGCCGTCGTTCACGGCCGCGAGCCTCGACGGCGGGTACGCGGCCCTCGACGACGACACGATCCGCGCCGGCGCGCAGTCGGTGCTCGACGAGGCGCTGCTGCACGCGCGCGACGCCGGCGTCCCCGTCGAGGGGCGCGTCGTCACCGGCGACGCCGCCGCGGTGCTCGTGGACGCGTCCCGCTCGGTCGACCTCGCCGTCGTGGGCACGCGCGGGCGGGGCGGGTTCGCGGACCGGCTGCTCGGCACCGTGTCGTCGGCGCTGCCGGCGCACGCGTGGTGCCCGACGGTCGTCGTCCCCCTGCGGGACGAGCGCGGCGCGCCGGTCGAGGAGGACCCCGCGCCCGTGCGGCCCGTGCGGCGCATCGTGGTCGGCGTCGACGGCTCGCCGCCCGCCGAGGCCGCGCTGCGGCTCGCGATCCGCGAGGCCGAGCGGTGGGGTGCCGAGCTGTACGCGATCTCCGGCGTCCCGGTGCACGCGATGACGGGGGTGCTCGCGTGGCTGCCGTCGGCGGTGGACCACGACCAGGTGCTGCGCGACGTGGCCGAGGGGCTCGACGTCGTCGTCGACCGCGCGCTCGCCGGGCACCCGGGCCTCGAGGTGAAGCGGCACGTGCTGGACGGCACGGGCGCCGAGCTGCTCACCGAGTTCTCCGCCGCGACCGACCTCATCGTCGTCGGCTCGCGCGGCCGCGGCGGGTTCGCCGGGCTGCTGCTCGGCTCGACGAGCCAGGCGGTGCTGCACCACGCGCGCTGCCCCGTCATGGTCGTCACCGCGCGCGGCGCGGAGGAGCTCACGCGCTGACGTCGCGGCCGGGCCGGTGTCAGCCGGCGCCGGTGGTCGGCACGTCGGGACGCCGCACGAGCGCCGACAGCACGACCGTGGACCGCGTCCGGGACACGAACGGCTCCGCCGCGAGCCGCTCGACGACCTGCTCGAGGTGGCGCATGTCGCGCGCCCGCACCTGCAGGACGAGGTCGACGTCGCCCGTCACGGTGCTCGCCGCGACCACCTCCGGGTAGTCCTCGACGGCCGCGCGCATCGTCGCCGGGCTCGTCGACCCGTGGCAGAACAGCTCGACGAACGCCTCGGTGTGCCAGCCGAGCGCGGCCGGGTCGAGCCGCACCGTGAACCCGCGGATGACGCCGCGCTCGCGCAGCCGGTCCACGCGCCGCTTCACCGCGGGCGCGCTGAGCGCGACCTGCGCGCCCACCTGCGCGAACGTCGCGCGGGCGTCGCGTGCGAGCACGCGGAGGATGGCGGTGTCGAGGTCGTCGAGGCGGTCGGCGTGCACGTGCCCATCCTGACGGGTCCGTCCGGGATGTCCGTGCACGGACGTGCAACGTCGATGACCGCATGTGCCACGGATTGCGACACATGTGCTCAGGTCGGACGCTTCACCTGCCGATGGGGTCGTGGACGACGCGACCTCGCCGAGGGGGGAACGACCGATGAGCGGACGGCAGGGCACCGGCATGCGCCGGGACGGCGCACGTGAGGCGCGCACGACGAGCGGCACCACGCCAGGCGTGCCACGGCAGGCGGGACCGGTGGCGTCCGCGCCCACGCCGGTGGTGCCGACGCCCACCCCGCCCGGCGCCGCGAGGCCCGCGGCCGCCGCGCCCCCGGTCCTGCCGACGCAGGCCGGGCCGGTCCTCTCCGCGCCGACGCCGCTCGTGCCGCGCCGCACCGCCGGCACCGTGCCGCAGCCGGCACCGGCCCCGGAGCACGTGTCCGACCCCGCCCGCGCCGGCGGCCTCGACCACGTCCCGCAGCAGCGCCCCGCCGCCGACGCCTCGCGCCCGGGCGGCGCGCGCCGCGCCACCGCGCTGGTCGCCGCCGCGGCGGTGCTCGCCGCGGCCGGCACCGTGTGGACGGCCGAGCAGGACCACCGGGCACGCGCGTCCGCCGAGGCCGCCGCGTCGTCGCGGGTCGCCGCCGCCGTCGAGGCGCACGCCGCCGACCTGGCCGCGCCGCGCGCGGACACCGCGCTCGCCGGTGCCGCGGTGGTGACGGGTCAGCGCGCCGCCACGTCGGGGGCCGCCAAGGCCGCCGCGGACCACGCCGTCGCGACGCTCGCCGCGTCCGCGCAGGCCGGCGACGGCCCGCGCGGCGCGCTGCAGCAGGCCGTCGACGCGACGTCCACCGCGCTCGGCGCCCCCTCGGTGTCGCTGACGACCCTGCGGACCACGACCGCCGCGATCGCCGGGCCCGAGAAGGCCGTCGTCGAGGCGCAGGCCGCGTGGCAGGCCGCCGAGGACGCCCGCATCGCCGCCGAGCGCGCCGCCGCCGAGCAGGCCGCCGCCGCGGCGGCCGCGGCCCGCGCGTCCCGGGGCAGCGGCACCGCCGCGCGCGCCCCGCGGTCGACGGCACCCCGGTCCACCGCCCCGCGCGCCGCGTCCGCCCCGGCGGCCTCCGGTGGCGGCGCCCCGGCCCCGGCCCCGGCGGCGGGTCTGCCGCTCGCCGGCTCGGTGGTCGGCGCCGGTGACGTCGGTGAGGCGCTCAACGCGCACCGCGCGGCCAACGGGCTGGGCCGCCTGAACATCGTCTCGTCCGGGGCGCGCGGCGAGCACGCGATGCAGATGGCCGCGTCGGACAGCATCTGGCACTCCGGCACGCGCGCCGGCTCGATGAAGGCACGCCCCGAGATCGTGGGCCGGGTGTCGCCGGCCAGCGCGTCGCGCATGATCGCCGCCTACGCGGGCTCCGGCGGGCACAACGCGCAGATGCTCGGCAGCTACTCGACCGCCTACGTCGGCGTGGTCCTCCACGACGGCTGGATGTACACGTCCATCACGTTCAGCTGACGCCGACCGGAACACCGCTGCAGCTCTCCACACCGGGAACGCCACCGACATCCCGCTCGCCGCAGGTGACGGCTGGCTGCGGCGAGGTGCCCGGCGGCAACCTCGTCGACGCGCCCCCGCCCCGCCCACCCGAGCGCCGAACGGCATACCGGTGTCGTCCTGCGACCCGTGAACGGCACCGGCATTCCGGTCGGCGCGGAGTGGGGGCCGTGAGCCGCTGGCGCTGCCGCGGGCGGATCGGGTGCGCCGAGCGGCATGCCGGTGTCGTCCTGCGGTGGTGGTGACCGCACCGGTGTTCCGGTCGGCGTGGGGAGGCGGGGTGTGCGTCAGGGGGTCGTCAGGGCGGTCGTGAGGTCGTCGAGGGCGTGGTCGAGGTCGGCGGCGTCGACCGTGAGGGGCGGGGCCAGGCGGACGGTCGCGCCGTGCGTGTCCTTGGCGAGGACGCCGCGCGCGAGCAGCCGCTCGCACAGCTCCCGGCCCGACGCCGGCCCGCCCGGCAGGCCGGGGACGACGTCCAGGCCCGCCCACAGGCCGACGGTCCGCACGCCGTGCAGCAGCCCGTCGTCCATGAGCGCCGCGAGCCGGTGGCCGAGGTGCTCGCCGAGCGTGCGGGCGCGCGCCTGCAGCGTGCCGGGCGTCAGCAGGTCGACGACGGCGAGCCCCACCGCGCACGCCAGCGGGTTGCCGCCGAACGTCGACCCGTGCGTCCCGGGGCTCAGCACCTCGAGGACGTCGGCACGCCCGACCACCGCGGACACCGGCACGATCCCGCCGCCGAGCGCCTTGCCGAGCGTGACGAGGTCGGGGCGGACGTCCCAGCGTTCGCACGCGAGGGTCGAGCCGGTGCGGCCGAGTCCGGACTGGATCTCGTCCGCGACGAGCAGCACGCCGGCGTCGTCGCACACCCGGCGCACGGCCGGCAGGTAGTCGTCCGGCGGGACGACGACGCCCTGCTCGCCCTGCACGGGCTCGAGCAGCACGGCGACCGTCGTCTCGTCGACGGCGCGGGCGAGCGCGGCGGCGTCCCCGTACGGCACGGTGACGAACCCGGGCGTGAACGGACCGAAGCCGCGGCGGGCGTCCGGGTCGGTCGAGAACGACACGACGGTCGTCGTGCGGCCGTGGAAGTTGCCGTCGGCGACGACGATCGTCGCCCGGTCGGCGGGCACGCCGCGGACCTCGTAGCCCCACTTGCGGCTCGCCTTGATCGCCGTCTCGACGGCCTCCGCGCCGGTGTTCATCGGCAGGACGAGGTGCGAGCGCCCGGCCAGCAGCGGGCCGACGAGCCCGGTGAGGGCCTGCGCGAACGGCTCGAGCAGCTCGTGGTCGAACGCGCGGGAGGTCAGCGTCAGCCGGTCGAGCTGCGCGTGCGCCGCCGCGACGAGCGCGGGGTGCCGGTGCCCGAAGTTCAGCGCCGAGTACGCCGACAGCAGGTCCAGGTACCGGCGCCCCGTCGTGTCGGTGACCCACGCGCCCTCGCCGGTGGCGACCGTGACGGGCAGCGGGTGGTAGTTCGGCGCCAGCGCCGACCCGACGCCCGACGCGACGGCACCCGCACCGACGGCGCCCGCACCCGTCACCGTCGCCATCCCGCTCACCTCCGCAGCTCGAGCGTGCAGCACTTGGCTCCGCCGCCGCCCTTGAGCAGCTCGCTCGTGTCGACGGGGATCGGCGTGTACCCGCGCTCGCGCAGGGCGCCGGCGAGGTGCGTCGCGGCGGGTGCGACGACGACGTGCTCGCCGTCCGACACCGCGTTGAGGCCGAGCGCCGCGGCGTCGTCCTCGGTCGCGACGACGGCCTCGGGGAAGAGCTGCCGGAGCACGGACCGCGAGCCGGGCGAGAAGGCCGGCGGGTAGTACGCGATCTGCGGGTCCGCGGGGTCGGACGACAGCACCGCGAGCGCCGTGTCGAGGTGGTAGTAGTGCGGGTCGACGAGCTCGAGGGAGATGACGGGCCGGCCGACGAGCTCCTGGAGCTCGGCGTGCGCCGCGCGCGCCGTGCGGAACCCGGTGCCGGCGAGGACGAGGTCGCCGACGACGAGCAGGTCGCCCTCGCCCTCGTTGGTCTGCGCGGCGGTGTGCGTGACCCAGCCGCGGTCGGCGAACCACTTCTGGTACGCGGGGCCCTCCGGCTGCCGCTCGGGGTAGCGGAACCTGGCGGAGTAGACGACGCCGTCGACGACGGTCGCGCCGTTGGCCGCGTAGACCATGTCGGGCAGCCCGGGCAGCGGGTCGATCGTCTCGACGGTGTGCCCCAGGTCGAGGTACGTGTCGCGCAGCGTGCGCCACTGCCGCACGGCCAGGTCCGCGTCCGTGTGCCGCGTCTTGTCCATCCACGGGTTGATCTCGTACGAGACCGTGTAGTGGGTGGGCTCGCACATCAGGTAGTGGCGCGGGGTGGGGCCGGGGGCGTGCGCGGTCATGGGGCTCCTCGTGGGGTGCGCAAGGACGGGGACGTGCGGTGCGCGGGTGGGCGTACCGGTGGTCCCGAGCGTACGAGCGGCGGCACGCACGGCTGCGCAGGCGCCGTTGCGCGCCTACGCGCGATCCGTTGCGCGAAACGGATCGCGTGCGACGATCCGTTGCGTCGAAACGCAGGCGTGACGTCGATGACGTGCGCGCGTCACACCAGCAGCTCGCGCGCCGCCCGGCCGAGCACCACGCGCAGCATGAGCGCGAGCGCGGGTGCGGTGAGCCGCGACGTCAGCGCGCCCGGCAACGGCCCCGCCAGCGGCACGCGCTCCTCCCACGTGACGCGGCAGCTCGCGTCGTCCACCGGCTCGACGCAGATCGTCGCCTCGCCGAGCAGCAGGGGGCCGTGCTTGGCGAACACCGCGACGCCGGGGGAGTCGCCGGCCCCGTCGCCGCCCGGCGACTCGTACCGCGTGATGGTCATGCGGTCGGGCAGGCCGGGGGCGCCGAACCGGGCGAGCGGCCCGGAGACGGCCTCGACGTGCGTGCCGAGCCGCGGGCCGCCGTCGGTCTCCACCCGGGTCTGCGGCACCCAGCGCGCGTGGTTGCGGGCGTCGGTGAGGGCCGTGAACGCCGTGCGCGCGGGGGCGGGGAACGTCCGCGTGACGCGCGCCCCCGTGACCCCGTCGCGCGCCCCGGCGCCGGCGGGTCGTGCGGTGGGCGTCGTCATGCACCGATCCTCCCCCGGGGTACCGTCGGGGGCATGCGCACGCGGGTACTCGGTAGGACAGGACGTGAGGTCGGGGTCGTCGGGCTGGGCTGCTGGCAGCTCGGCGGCGACTGGGGGACGGTCGGCGACGACACGGCGCTCGAGGTGCTCGACGCCGCCGTCGGCGCCGGGGTGACCTTCCTCGACACCGCCGACGTGTACGGCGACGGGCGGTCGGAGAAGGTCATCGGCCGGTTCCTCGCCGAGCGTCCCGAGGTGGCGTCGCGTGTGACGGTCGCGACGAAGATGGGCCGGCGTGCGGACCCGCACGTGCCCGAAGCGTACTCGCTCGACGCCTTCCGTGCCTGGAACGACCGCAGCCGCGAGAACCTCGGCGTCGACACGCTCGACCTCGTGCAGCTGCACTGCCCGCCCACCGACGTGTACGGCCGCGACGAGGTCTTCGACGCGCTCGACACGCTCGTCGAGGAGAACCGCGTCGCTGCCTACGGCGTCTCCGTCGAGACCGTCGACGAGGCGCTCACGGCCATCGCGCGCCCGCACGTCGCGAGCGTGCAGATCATCCTCAACGTGTTCCGGCGCAAGCCGCTCGAGCGCGTGCTGCCCGCCGCGGCCGAGGCCGGCGTCGGCATCATCGCGCGCGTGCCGCTCGCCTCCGGGCTGCTCAGCGGCAAGTACGACGCGTCGACGCAGTTCGCGGCGGACGACCACCGGAACTTCAACCGCCACGGCGAGGCGTTCGACGTCGGCGAGACGTTCGCGGGCGTGCCGTACGAGGTCGGTGTCGAGGCGGCGCAGGAGGTCGCGCAGCACACGCCGTCCGGCGCGACGACGGCCCAGCTCGCGCTGCGGTGGATCGTCGACCAGCCGGGTGTCTCGGTCGTGATCCCCGGTGCCCGCACGCCCGAGCAGGCCCGCGCCAACGCGGCGGCGGAGCAGCTCGCGTCGCTCGACGACGCGACGCTCGCGGCCCTCGCCGACGTGTACGACCGGCGCATCAAGGAGCACGTGCACGACCGCTGGTGACGCGGCCGGCCGGCACGTCCGGTCGACGCACCGCCGTCAGGACGTCGGACGGGGCCCGGCGCCGCATGAGGAACCACCCCCGCGCGGCACCGGGCCCCGTCCGTGCGTCCGGTGCGGGCGCGCCGTCAGCGCCCCCGCGGCAGCGACGGCGTGCGCCCGTTCAGGCCGGGCCGGTCGACGTCGCGCGCGACGCCCTCGACGACCTGCGGGAACCGCTCCGGCGGCGGCCCGAACGCGAGGCGCGCGCCCTCGACGACGGTCCGGCCCATCGCCCGCCCGCCGGCGACGCCGATCGCGGCGCCGATGCCGTAGGGCGCGAGCCGCCCGAGCGCGAGCCCGGCGAACTTCGCCGCCTGCTTCTGCATCATCTTGCGCATGAGGGTGCTGTTGACCTTCTTCACCGACGAGCGCGGCATGCGCGTCAGCAGCAGGCGGCCCATGCGCAGCGTCGACAGCTCGCCGACGCTGCTGCCGATCGCCTTCGCGCCGTCCTCGCCGAGCACGCTCGCCAGCACCAGCGCCTTGCGCCGCTCGGTGTCCTCGACCTCGATCCCGTGGACCGACGCCACCGCCAGCGAGAACGCGGCCGACGCGCCGAAGAACGTCGCGACGTCGCTCACGGTCAGCGCCGTCGCGACGCCCGTGCCCACGACGGGCGCGGCGGCGGCCGCACCGACGGCACCGCCCGCACCGGCGACGACGAGCAGGTACTCCTTCTCGAGCAGCTCGACGATCCGCGCGGGGCTCGCCTCCGGGTTGCGCCGGCGCAGGCTCGCGACGTGCGCGTGGATGGTGGCGGACGGGATGGTGACCGCCTTGTCGAGGGCGGTCTGGAGAACCTGCGGCATCAACGCTCCCCGGTGACGTGGAGGGTGGTGGTGGCGCCGGCCTCGAGGGTCCGGCCGACGGTGCAGTGCTGGTCGACGGCACGGTGCACGACGGTGAGGAGGCGGTCGCGGGCCGCGTCGTCGAGCGACGACAGGTCGACCTCGAGCTCCTCCGTGAGGTGCGGGTACCGGTCCTCGGTCGGGTGCGCGAGCCCGCCGACGCGGATCGTCACGCGCACGTCGTCGCCGAGGCGCCGGGCGAGCGCGGCGTCGCTCGACAGGCCGGTGCACGCGCCGAGTGCGATCTTCAGCAGCTCGCCGGGCGAGAAGGCGCCCTCGTCCCCGACGGAGCCGATGAGCACCTCCGCGCCGCGCGAGCTGCGCCCGGTGTAGCGACGCGTGCCGGTGCGCTCCAGCCACAGCCGGGTGTCGCCGGCGTTCGCCAGGGGGTCGGTGGGGTCGGAGGCGGCGGTCGCCGACGCGGGGTCGCCCAGGGCGGTGCCCTCGGCGGCCGGCGCCGGGTCGCCCGCGAGGTCGCGCGCGTCCTGCTCGGTCGTCATGCGGCCGATCCTCGCACGCGGCCCCGACGCCCGCGCGGGACCGGGGCCGCCGCTCGGGCGTCCCCGGTCCCGCGTGCGGTGTCCCGAGTGCGGCGTCAGCCGACCGCGAAGAACACGAGCGCGATGGCGAAGCCCATGAGGCCGATGAAGGTCTCGAGCACCGTCCACGTCTTGAGCGTCGTGCGCACGTCCATGCCGAAGAACCGGCCGACGAGCCAGAAGCCCGAGTCGTTGACGTGCGACGCCATGACGGACCCGGCGGCGACCGCGAGCACGATCGCGGCGAGCTGCACGGCCGAGAAGTCGCCGGACGCGACGGCGGGCTCGATGAGCCCGGCGGTCGTGATGAGCGCGACCGTCGCGGAGCCCTGCGCGACGCGCAGGATCGTGGCGATGAGGAACCCGGCGACGATGATCGGCAGGCCGAGGTCGCCGAGGGCGTCCTCGAGCGCCGCGCCGATGCCCGACGCGCGGAGCACGGCGCCGAACATGCCGCCCGCGCCGGTGATGAGGATGACGGAGCAGACGGGCCCGAGGGACGACTCGAGCAGCCGCTCGATCGCGGTCTTGTCGCGCCCGCGCCGGTGGCCCATCACCCAGGCGGCGACGAGCACGGCGATGAGCAGCGCGACCGGCGTCGAGCCGATCGCCCGCGCGACCTGCACCCACGTGGCGTCGGCGTCGACGACACCGGCGGTGCCCAGCGTGTTCAGCCCGGTGTTGACGAAGATCAGCAGGAGCGGCAGCAGCAGGACGCCGAGCACGGTCCCGAACGACGGCGGGTTGTCCGGCGCGTCCTCGTCCGACGTCCGCCCCAGCAGCTCCGGCACCGGCAGCACCCAGCGGCGGCCGGCCCACACGCCGTACAGGTACGACGTCACGTACCAGGTGGGGATCGCCACGACGAGGCCCAGCAGCACGACCATGCCGGGGTTGGCGCCCAGCAGCTCGGACGCCGCGACGGGCCCCGGGTGCGGCGGCACGAACACGTGCATCACGGAGAACGCACCGGCCGTCGGCAGGCCGTACGTCAGCACGGACCCCCCGAGCCGCCGCGCGACCGCGAAGACGATCGGCAGCATGACGACCAAGCCGGCGTCGAAGAAGATCGGGAAGCCGAAGATCAGGGACGCGACGCCGAGCGCCAGCGGTGCCCGCTTCTCGCCGAACCGCCGCACGAGCGTGTCCGCCATGACCCTCGCGCCGCCGGACGTCTCGACCATCCGGCCGAGCATCGCGCCGAGCCCGACGAGCAGCGCGACCGAGCCGAGCGTCGTGCCGAAGCCCGTCGTCAGGACGTCGACGACCGCCCCCGCGGGCACGCCCGTCGCGAACGCCGTGACCAGCGAGACGAGGATCAGCGCGAGGAACGCGTGCAGGCGCAGGCGGATGATGAGGAAGAGCAGCAGCGCGATCGCGGCCGCGGCGATGCCGAGCAGCGGCCCGGCCCCCAGCGTCTGTTCCCAGTCCTCCGGTGGCACGGGTCCTCCTGGTGCGTCGGTGCCCACGGACCACCCGCGGGCGAGGGGTCAGCGGGCCGGCGGGCGTCCGTCGGCGACGAGCCCGAGGGCGCGGATCGTGCGGTCGGCGACGGCGTCGGGCGGCACGTCGACGACGACGGTGACGCCCTGCTCCTCGTCGGCGAGCGGCTCGAGCGTCGCGAGCTGCGACGGCAGCAGCGTCGTCGGCATGAAGTGGCCCGAGCGGCCGGACATGCGCCGCTGGAGCAGCTCCGCCGGCGCGGTCAGGTGCACGAAGCGCACGTTCCCGTCGGCCGAGCGGAGCACGTCGCGGTAGCTGCGCTTGAGCGCGGAGCACGTGACGATCGAGCTGTGGCCGGCGCGCGTCTGCGCGCTCAGCCAGTCCCGGATCGCCTCGAGCCACGGCCACCGGTCGTCGTCGTCCAGCGGCGTGCCGGCCCTCATCTTGGCGATGTTGGCGGGCGGGTGGAACTCGTCCGCCTCGGCGTAGGGCCAGCCCAGCCGCTCCCGCAGGACCGTCGCCAGCGTCGTCTTGCCCGAGCCGGCCACCCCCATGACCACGAGGTGCGGCACGTCCTGCCGCGGCTGCGGACCCCCTGCGTCGTCGACCACGCGTTCACCCTGCCCGAGTCGCCCCCCGCGGGCCAGCGGGGACGGCCACGAGCGCGACGCGCCGCGGCCCGCCGAGGTCCGGGTGCTCGTCCCACGTCCACCCGGCGGCGGTGAGGCGGGCGTGCAGCGCGGGGCGCACGCGCGCGTCGACGGGGTCGGGCGTCTCGAGCACGAGCACGACGGCGCCGCCGGGACGCAGGTGCGCGGCGGCCGCGGCCAGCGGTGCGCCGGCCGGCTCCGTCCACACGGCGTTGACGTTCACGGCGACGACGACGTCGGCCGGCGGCGGCGCGTCCGGCAGCGCGGCGAGGTCGGCGAGGTCGCCGGTGTGCACGCCCCACGCGCCGCCGGGCGCGGCGGCGGCGAGCCACTCCCGCAGGCGCCGCGTCGCCGACGCGGACCGGTCGATCGCGTCGTACCGCGCGACGGTCCCGACGAGCAGCGGTGCGAGCCCGCGCGGTCCGCTGCCCACCTCGAGGACGCGGCCGTGCGTGCGGGCGGTGACGAGCTGCGCGGCGGCCGTCTGCCGGTCCACGGGCGCCTCCTCGCGTGCCGGACGGGCGGCGGCGAGGCGTCGTCCCCGCCTCCCGGGACCGTACGCCGGCGCGCACGTCGCGCGCGACGCCCGGCCCGGCACCGTCCGCCACCTGCGCGTCGACTGGGCCGGCGACGTCGCGCAGCTCCTCGTCGACGGGCGCGTGGTCGCCGACCGGTTCGGCGACGGCACCCCGTGGCACGTCGACCTCGACGTCCTGCCTGGCGCCGTCGCGGACCGCGTCGGCGTGCGCGTCCTGCCGCTGCACCGTGCGGCGCGCGTGTGGCTCCCGGCCGGCGCGGCGGACCGGCGCCGGTCCGGGCACGGACCGCTCGGTGCCCTCGACGCCGTCTCCCTCACGCGGTCGACGACGTGGCGCGCGCCGCTGGGCTGACGCGCGGCACCTGGCGCGTCAGCCGACGCGCCAGGCCACCGGCTGCGGCTCGTACTCCTCGTGCGCGTCCCGGGTCACCTGCGGGTTCTCGCTGACGCCCACCCAGGCCAGCGGCACGCCGGCGGGCAGCACGACGACGTCGCAGGCCTCGACCTCGACCCCGGGCAGCAGCGCGTCGAACCGGCCCGTCGTGCACGGGTCGAACAGGCCCATGACGAGCAGGTCGCTCGCGCCCGTGCCGTCCTCGGCCCAGCCGCCGACGTGCGGCGCACTCACGCCCGCCGCGCCCACGGTGGTGGTGCGCGCCCACTCCAGGCGGTGCGCGGTGCGGATGTAGTAGACGGTCTCCGCGGCCGGGTCGACGGGGTCGGTCATGTCGACGCCGGCCAGGTCGGCCGGGTCCGCGGCCGACACGTCGATGAGCCGGGACGTGAACTGCGCCTCGGCGTAGTAGTCGCTCGTCGGGTCGAACCCCATGTGCGCCTCGATGACCGCCGTGTCCGTCGTGCCGAGGAACGACCCGGGCGGCGTGGGCGTCAGACGTGTGCCGACCTCGAGCGGCTCGACGTCCGGCGTCGGGGTGGGCGTGGGCGTCGACGTCGGGACGGCCGTCGCGGTCGGGGTGGCCGTCGCGGCGACATCGTCCGCGCCGGGCGTGCAGGCAGCCAGCGTGACGACGGCCGCGGCGGCGAGCGTGACGGCGACGGCGCGGGCCGTGCCGGCGGCGGGGGAGGGACGCACGGCCGTCATCCTGCCCGCCGGTGCGGCACCGGGCACGGCACGTCACCCGGCCGCCGCGCGTCGTGTCGCGCGCCACCGGCACGTCGCCGCACCTCACCGGCACGCCCACCGGAGCCCGATCCGGGGAACATCCCATGACCTCGCGGCGTTGGGAGAGGTGTTATGAGGAAGCGATACGAAGATCTCGAGACCGACGACGGCCGGGTCGTCCGCTACTTCCGGCACAGCAACGGCGGCGGCATGGTCGCCAAGGGGGCCCGCGTGGCCGACGACGCGTACGTCGCGGACGGCACGTGGGTGGACCCCGGCGCCCAGGTCGAACCGGGCGCGCACCTCGGACGCTACTGCTGGGTCGAGCCCGGCGCGGTCGTCTCCGAGGGCGCGCAGCTCGGCACCCACGTCCACGTCGGCCGCAACGCGGTCGTCGGGCGTTCCGCGAAGCTCGGCACCCGCGCCGAGGTCGGGGCGCGCGCCCGCCTGCAGGACGGCGTCGTCGTGGCCCCCGAGGCGAGCGTCGCCGAGGGCGCCGAGGTCGAGCGCCGCGGCTACCCGCCGCACGTCCTGGCGGCCTGACTCGACCACGCACGACGCCCCGGCGGGCCACCGTCGGGGCGTCGTCCTGCGCGCCGGCCGGGCCGGGGCGATCATCCGGGTGACGCGCGCGGCCGGGTGTTCCCCCGTCGGTGTGCCGCACGGCACGCTGTGCGGCGTCGCGACGCACCGGGCGGAGCGCCGCACCGCCGGAGGCACGGATGGGACTGTTCCGTCGTCGTGAGGACCGCACGCCCGACGAGGCGCTGCCCTTCCTCAGCGTCGCCGACGCCGAGCGCGTGCGCCGGCTCGCCACCGACGCGCTCGGCCGGGCGGGCGTGCCGGTCGTCGCGTTCGCCGACCGGCTGGAGAGCCTCGACGGGCGCGCGTTCGGGCTGTGGAACCTCGCGGCCGTGTGCGCCGAGACCGACGACCGCCGCGTGTGGCCGGACCTCGTCGAGGGGCATGTCGCGCGGCTGCTGCGGCCCCCGCCGGACGTGGCGACGATGCCGGTCGACGAGCTGCTCGCGGGCACCGTCCTGCGCGTCTACTCCACCGACACGCTCGCCGAGTGGGGCGCCGAGCGCCTCGGGTACGCGATGCCCGTCGCCGAGGACCTCGTCGAGGCGCTCGTGCTCGACTCGCCGCACGCCGTCTCCCTGCTCACCGACGACGAGGTCGCCCGCGCCGGCCACGACGCGCTGCGCGCCGCCGGCCGCGCCCGGCTCGTCGCCGAGCCGTACGAGCACCGCCGCGAGCCGCTCGCCGACGGCGCCGAGGCCGACGTGCTGATCGGGGACTCGATGTTCGTGGCGAGCAAGGTGCTCGTGCTCGACCACGTCCTGACCGCGCTGCACGGGCCGCGTGCGTACCCGGACGGCGTGCTCGTCGCGCTGCCGGACCGGCACACCCTCGTCCTGCACGTGCCGGACGGGCCGTCGGTCGTCCCCGCGCTGCAGAGCCTCGCGGGCTTCGCGGCAGGCGCGTTCGCCGAGTCCGCCGGGGGCGTGTCGCCGTCGGTGTACTGGTGGCGCGACGGGGTCCTGCGCCGCGTGAGCCGGCGCACCGAGGACGGGCGCACCGCGATCGAGGTCGGCCCCGAGCTGGAGGCGGTGCTCAGCCGGAACGCCCGCGCCTGAGCCCGCGGTTCACCCGTCGGGGCGCCCTGGCGCGTGCCGCGGGGCGGCAGGATGACGCCATGCGCAGCGATCTCTTCGACCAGTCGAACCTCGAGGTGGACGGCAGCCGCCGGTTCGCCCTGCAGAGCCGCAAGATGCTGAAGGTGACCCTCGGCGAGCCGGTCATCGCCGCCAAGGGCGTGATGGTCGCGTACCAGGGCGCCGTGCAGTTCCACCACAAGGGCGCCGACAGCCTCGCCAAGTTCGTCAAGCGGGCCATCAGCTCCGACGACCAGGCGCTCATGACCGTCTCCGGGCAGGGCGACGTGTTCTTCGCCCGCTACGCGCACGACGTGTTCATCCTCGAGCTCGAGGGCGACGCCATCAGCATCGGCGGCGGCAACGTGCTGGCATTCGACGCGAACCTGCAGTGGGACCTGCACCGCACCCGCGGCGCCGGGATGATGACCGGCGGCCTGTTCAGCACGCTCATCCACGGGCACGGGTCCGTCGCGCTCACGTCCGACGGCCCGCCCGTCATCCTCGACTGCTCGCAGCAGCCGACGTTCGTCGACCCCAACGCGGCCGTGTGCTGGTCGGCGAACCTGTCGCCGGAGATCGTGTCGAGCATGAACATGACGTCGCTGCTGCGCGGCGGCACGGGCGAGGCGTTCCAGTACAAGTTCCACGGGCCGGGCTTCGTGATCGTGCAGCCCTCCGAGGGCTTCCCGATGGTGACGCAGGGCTGACGTCGCCGCCGCAGTCCTCCCGCACCTCGCCGGCTGGACGTGCGCGAGGACCGCGGCACCGGGCACGCCTCGATGCGTCCCATCGAGTGATCCGTGGGGTGCGCGGTCGTGACTGCGGTCGTCGCGTGCGACGTGACCGCCAGGATGGGGCGCTGCTGCTCGTCCAACCCGCTCGGAGGCCCTCATGGAGACCGCTGCCATCACGTCATGGACCCTGATCCAGGAGATCCCGATCCCTCCCGACGTGGTGGACCTCCTGGTCGAGGGGGAGGAGGCCGTGGCCGCCTACAAGACGTTCCGTGACAGCGCGATCTTCACGACCCGGCGCCTCATCGTGCGGGACGCACAGGGCCTCACGGGCAAGAAGGTGGAGATCTACTCGCTGCCCTACAGCTCGGTGGTCATGTGGTCGTCGGAGAACGCCGGCAAGGTCTTCGACGTCAACGCGGAGCTCGAGCTGTGGACCCGAGCCGGGCACATCAAGGTGAAGCTCGACCGCAACATCGACATCCGTCGCCTCGACAAGCTGCTCGCCTGGGCCATCCTCAAGGGGTGACGCGCGGCTCGGTGCGCCGGCCGGTCCCGGAGGCGGTCTTTCTCACGGGCGTACGCACGCCGGACGCACGGTGTGCGCACGCTCGCGAGAAGGACACGCTTCCTCGCGCGACACGTCGACCCGCGTGCCGGCCCGCTCGAGGTCAGCCGGCGCACTGACCGCCGCGGACGCCCGCCACCGTGACCGCGCCGAGCGCCGGCGCGGTGCGGTTGCCGGTGCACAGCAGGTCGCCCGTCACGTCGAGCGCCTCGAGCGCGACCGGGTCGTCGTTGTCGAGCACCTGCACGTCCCCGCCGACCTGCACCGGGCGCGTCGTCGGCCCGGTGACGCAGTCGCCCTGCCACGCCGGCCCGCCGACGCGGACCGCGCGCTGCGCGTGCCGGACCACGAGGTCCGCGCCGATCTCGCTCGCGCACACCTGCACGCCGTGGGCCCACGACGCCGTGAGCCCGCGGCGCAGCACCGACGCGATGACGCGGACCTGCCCGGTGTGCAGGTTGACCCACCCGCCGACCCAGCTGCCGCGCACGCGCAGCTCCCAGGGCGCCGTCTGCCGCGTCGCCACGTTGATCGCGCCGTGCACGACCGACTGGTCGACCGCCATCTGCTGCGCCTTGCCGCGGATGCTGCGCCCGACCGTCGACTGCAGCACCGTCAGGTCGGTCGCCCGGTCCAGGTGCACGCCGCCGCCGACCTCGGCGCTCTGCAGCAGCAGGGATGCGACCTCGTTGACGTGGACGTCGCCCGCGACGCGGCCACGGAACGTCAGCTGCGCCTCCGGCAGCACGTGCAGGTCGCCGAGCACGACCGTGTACCCGAGCGGGCAGCCCGGGTAGACGCGCAGGTCGCCGGGGACGAGGACCGGCACGCCCGGGGTGTCGTAGTCGCAGCTCAGGGACGGTGCCGTCGGTGGGGCCGCGCTCGGGGGCGCGGCGGCGTGGGCGGGCGGGAGCGCACCGGCCGTCGCGAGCAGCGCGGCGACGACGAGCGCGGCCCGGCGCCGCAGGGCGCGGGTGCGCGCCGGGCGGTGCGTCCGGTGCGGCTCGGGCGGCTGCGCCGCGGCCGATCGCTGCGCCCGGCGCATCCGCGCGGGCCCGGTCATGCGCACTGCCCCGTCCGCGCGCCGCCGACGGTCACGGTCACGTCGACGACGGGTGCCGGGCGCCCGCCGCTGCACGTGAGCGCGCCGGCGACGTCGACGTGCCCGACGGTGACCGGCCCGGCGTTGTCGAGGAGCACGAGGCCGCCGGCGTACCGGCTGCGCTGCGGCTGCGCGTCGTCCAGCCAGGTGCCGGCCCAGTCGCCGGGTGGGCCGGGCCACCAGGCGAGGTCGCCGACGTGCACGCGCGCACGGGCCTGCCGGACGGTCACGTCGGCGTCGACGAGCAGCTCGGAGACCGTCGACGCGCGTACCGCCGTGAGCGTGAGGCCGCGGTGCAGCCACGACTGCGCGACCTCGGTGCGCCCGCCGTGGACGTTGACCCAGCCGCCCACCTCCGACCGCAGCAGCCGCACGCCGGTGTCGCGGACCGCAGCCGGCACGGTGACGTTGACGGCGCCGCCGATGCGCGACTGCGCGAGCGTCACGGCGTCCGCCCGGCCACGCACCGACAGCCCCACGACGCCGATCACCGTGACCGACGCGGCGCCGTCCAGGTGCAGCCCGCCGCGCACGTCCACGTCGGTCATGTGCACGCTCGCGCCGCCGCCCACGTGCAGGTCGCCCCGGACGCGGGAGTGGTACGTCGGCCACGACGACCCGGGCAGCACGTGCACGTCGCCGGCGACGAGCAGGCCGTCGGCGTAGCAGGTGCCGTCGACGACGAGGTCGCCGGGGATCTCGCGGTACTGCCGGAAGTCGGCGACCTGGCCGCAGACGGTCGGCGCCGGTTCTGCCGCCGCCGCTGCCGGCGCCACGCCGCCCAGCAGGAGCACCGCGACCGCCACCGTGGCCGCGCGTCGTCGCCGTGCCCCCCGGTGCGTGCGTGCGTGCGTCGTCCGGCTCGGTCGCATGTCGCCCCCCGCGGTCGCGTCCGTCGCTCGCCATCGTGTCCGCCCCCGCGGCGGCGGCCAAGGTGCGCGCCCCGACTTCACCCGCTGCGCCGCCGAGACCGCCGCGCCGCCCCGATCGCTGCGCCGCCCCGACCGCTGCGCCGCCGTCACCGGTTGCGCCGACCTCGCCCGCAGCACCGGGCCCCGGTGCCACGATGGCGCCGTGACCTCCCCACGTCCCACCCCCGTGTTCGTCGCCGGCATCGGCAACTCCGAGCCGGACCACTGGCAGGCCCGGTGGCACGCCGAGCTGCCGCACGGCGTCTGGGTGGAGCACGCGTCGTGGGACCACCCGGACCGCGACCTGTGGGTGCGCGACCTCGACGAGGCCCTGCGCGCGGTCGCGGGGCCGAAGGTGCTGGTCGCCCACAGCCTGGGCTGCACGCTCGTCACGGAGTGGGCGGCCGGGAACGAGGACCCCGACGTCGTCGCCGCGCTGCTCGTCGCGGCGCCCGACGTGCACGGGCCGGCCTTCCCCGAGGAGGCCGTCGGCTTCACCGGCCCGACCGACCGCCCGCTGCCGTTCCGCACGGTGCTCGTCGCGAGCCACGACGACCCGTTCGCCACGTTCGCGCACTCCGTCGCCGTCGCGGACTCGCTGGGCGCGACGCTCGTCGACGCGGGCCACGTCGGCCACGTCAACGCCGGCTCCGGCCTCGGCGACTGGCCGGCGGGACGCGCGCTGCTGGACGAGCTGCTGACGCACTGACCTCCGGACGGCCGCCACGCTCGTGCCGCGGGCGCCGCCCGTGGCGGCTGCACACGGCGGCTGCCTACGGCCGACGCCGACCGTCCGCGGCGCGCACCCGTCCCGCGCCGGGTGGCGAGCGCACCGGTCCGGCGCCGGTCAGCGCCGGGGTGTGCACCGTGCCGCGGATGAGCGCCGGGGTGTGCACCTTGTTCCGGGTGCGGGCCCAGACGTGCACCCTGCCGCCGGCGAGAGCCGAAGACGGAGGGACTTCTTTCTGCGGGCGTACGCCCCCTGTACGCACGGTGTGCGCACGCTCGCGGAAGGACATCCGTCTGCCGTGCGACACGCCGACCCCGCCCGCGCGCCGGCCGTGGCGGGGGACGCGCCGAGGGGCCCACGCACGCGCGGGCCCCTCGGATCGTGCAGGTCGTTCAGGTGGCAGTGCAGGTCGTGCGGTCCTACCGGTCGTCCGGATCCCGCACCTGCGTGTCAGCGCGTGCCGGCCAGCGCCTGCCCGGCGATCGCGAGCGCTGTCGCGAGGTCGACCTCGTCGGCGGCCGAGGCGGTGAGCTCGACAGTGCGCGGCAGCAGCGGGCGGCCGAGCGCGCGGTAGTCCCAGCCGGCGGCCCGGTAGGCGTCGGCGTCGAGCGCGTGCCGGCCGTCGACCACGCGGCGGTGGGCGACGAGCCAGCCCATCATCTCGGGGTCGGCGGTGCGGAACTGCGCCCACTCGGTGAGCAGCGCGACGACGTCCGCGCCGTGCAGCGCGGCGGGCAGGCTCTCCGCGTAGGTCAGGTCCGGGTAGGCGCGGCGCGCGTTGTCCATGGCCTCGGGGTCGTACACCTGCACGATCGCGCCCTCCTCGTGCAGCATGCGCGCCACGTCGAGGGCCGGGGCGTCGCGGATGTCGTCCGAGTTGGGCTTGAACGCGGCGCCGAGCGCGGCCACGCGGACGCCCGCGAGCGAGCCGCCCGCGAGCTCGCGGACCAGGTCCACCGTGCGGGTGCGGCGGCGCGCGTTGATGGCGTCCACCTCGTGCAGGAACGAGACGGCCTGGCCGACGCCCAGCTCGGCCGCGCGGGCGGCGAACGCGCGGATGTCCTTGGGCAGGCACCCGCCGCCGAAGCCGAGGCCCGGCTTGAGGAACCGGCCGCCGATGCGGTCGTCGAACGACAGCGCCTTGGCGAGCAGGTTCACGTCGGCGCCGGTGGCCTCGCAGACCTCGGCCATCGCGTTGATGTACGAGATCTTCGTCGCGAGGAACGAGTTCGCCGCGACCTTGACGAGCTCGGCGGTGGCGAGGTCGCACTCAACGAGCGGCGTGCCACGGTCGAGCACCGGGCCGAACGCGGCCGCGAGCTGCGCCGACGCCCACGCCGACGACGTCCCGAACACCAGGCGGTCCGGCGCGAGCGTGTCCTGCACGGCGTAGCCCTCGCGCAGGAACTCCGGGTTCCACGCGAGCTCCACGTCCGTGCCGGCGGGCGCCGTCGCGTGCAGGCGCTCGGTGAGCGCCTGCGCCGTGCCGATCTGCACGGTCGACTTGCCGACGACGAGCGCGCGGCGCGTCAGGTGCGGCGCGAGGGCGTCGACCGCGGCGTACACGTACGACAGGTCCGCGGCGAGGGAGTCCTTGCGCTGCGGCGTGCCGACGCAGACGAAGTGCACGTCGCCGAACGCGGCGGCCTCCGCGTAGTCCTGCGTGAACCGCAGGCGGCCGGTCGCGAGCGTCTCCGCGAGCAGCTCCTGCAGGCCGGGCTCGAAGAACGGCACCTCGCCGGCGGACAGGCGGGCGATCTTCGCCGCGTCGACGTCGACGCCGAGGACGTCGAACCCGAGGGCGGCCATGCAGACCGCGTGCGTCGCGCCGAGGTAGCCGGTGCCGATGACGGTCATGCGGGGGCGGGCGACGACGGGGATGCCGTCGACGTGGGTCGGGGTGACGCGCTGGTTCTCGCGCTGGTTCTCGCTCATGAGAATGCCCTCCAGGGTGTGCTCGGCCCGCCCACGGCGGTGCGCGGGCCGGACGGGGGATGTGGCGGGGGACGTGCCGGGGGAAGAGGCGGGATCAGGTGCAGTCGTCGGGGCTCACGGCGCCGACCTGCGTGAGGAGCTCGTTGGAGCACTCCACGACGTTGTCGCGGGCGGGACGCGGCGCGACGAGGAACCCGTCGGACCGGTCCAGCTCGCCGCGGTTGCGGCGGAACACGTTGTCGGTGCCCCAGCCGTCGATGATCTCGTGGGTCTGGAATCCGTCGGCGCTGGAGTGCCGGCCGGTGTTGTCCTCGATCGTCCAGGTGCGGCCCTTGACGTCGACCCACGAGTCGGCGTCGCCCTCCAGGCCGCTGCCGTCGAACTGGTTGCGGGCGACCAGCCCGTCCTCGGTGCCCTCCTTCACGTCGATCGCCTCGCTCGTCGTCGCGAAGATCGCGTTGGCGACGACGCGGTTGCGGTGGCTGGCGTCCGGCTCGCAGTCGGTGATGTCGCAGAAGTTGGACTCGGCGGTGCCGACGTAGACGCCCTCGCCGAACTTTGGCTTGCGCAGGCCGGTGTCGCTGATGACGTTGCCCGTGACGTGGTTGTCGGTGCTGACGCGGCGCAGGTGGACCGCCTCGTCGCCGATGTGGTGGATGCGCAGGCGGGAGATGGTCGTGCCGACGGTGCCGTCGGCCATCACGGCCTTCTGCGCGTTGCTGATGGTGAAGCCGTCGACGTGCCAGTGCTGCGCGCCGTCGAGGTGCAGGGCGTAGCCGCCCTTGATGCCCTCGCCGTCGAGCACGGCCCCGCGCCCGCCGCACAGCGCGATCGGCTGCTGCGCGGTGCCCGAGGCGCGAGCCACGAACTCGCCGCGGTACACGCCGTCGGCGAGGCCGATGACGTCGCCGGGTGCGGCGGCGTCGAGCGCGGCCTGGAGCTCGTCGGCGGAGCGGACGGTGACCGTCGGTGCCGGGCAGGCGGGTGCCTCGGCGGCCGGCTCGGTCATCCACCCGGGCATGGTCGTCGCGTCGGCGGGGGCGTCGCCCTCGTCGTCGCCCTCGTCGTCGTCCTTGTCCTCGTCGTCGTCCTCGTCGGAGGGCAGCGGGGCGGGCGTCGGGGCGGACGGCGGCGGCGTCCAGGCGGACGTCGGGGTGGGGCTCGGCGCGCCGGTGTCGGCGGCGGGGGTGCAGGCTGCGAGGGCGGCCAGCGCCAGGAGGAGGGCCGCGGCCCGCAGGTCAGCGCGCACCGTGCACCTCCTGCTGGGGACGGGTCCGCAGGTCGTGCGTGACGATCGGGACGTCGTTGGCGGAGCGTCCCACGATGGCGGACAGGCGCGCCTGCTGCGCGTACGGGTGGCTGCGCGTGCGGGGGCGGCCGGCGCCGCGGATCGCGGTCACGACCACCAGCAGGCCGAGCAGCACCCACATGACGGTCAGCGGCTGGGCGGCGTTGCGCACGACGGTCCAGAACGGCTTCGTGCTCGTCCAGCCGCCCTCGTCGTTGCCGTCGACGTCCGCGCCGGTGGCGCGCTTGCGGTCGACCGCGCTGGGGCCGCGGCCGGCCAGGTCGTTCTGGGTGACGACCGTGCCGGTGACGTCGCCGACGAGCGTGACGGCGTGCAGCGTCATGCCGGAGACCGTGTTGCGGCGGACCTCGGCCGTGGAGTCGCGCAGGTAGATGCCGTTGGAGCCGTCGTCGAGGACGTTGCCGCTGACGGTCGCGGACTCGACCCCGTCGCGCAGCGCGATGCCGTGACGCGTGTTGCCGCTCAGGCGGTTGCCGACGACCGCGACCTCGGAGGCGGGGTCGCGCACGACGATGCCCATGTCGTTGCCGGACACGTCGTTGGCCGTGAGGCTCACGTTGCGGCCGCCGACGACCTCGATGCCGTACCGGGCGTTGTCCGAGGCGACGCTGTTGGACACGGAGTTGTTGCCGTAGTCGCCGACGGGCGACCCGGTCGCGCTCGGGCCGTCGGCGAGGGCCTCGCCGCGCAGCTCGATGCCGTTGTCGCCGTTGCGCGTCGCGGAGACCTCGCTCAGGACGATGCCGGTCGTCGCGCGGGACAGGACGATGCCGTCGCCGGCGTTGCCGTGGACCTCGGTCGCGCTGATCGCGGCGTTGGCGACGAAGCGGTGCAGGACCAGGCCGTCGACGAGGCTGCGCGACACCGACGTGTCGGTGATGTCGACGCCGTTGGCGCTGGAGAGGAAGAGGCCGAACGCGTTGCCGTCGAACGTGACGCCGTCGATGCGGGCGGCGACGTAGCTGTAGGTGGGGTCGTCGAGGTCGACCTCGGGGAGGGGGAGGTCGCCGGCGGGGAGCACGCCGGGGACGGCGCCGCCGGCGGTGCTCGGGTCGACGACGACGGGATCGGGGGCCGGCGCTGCCGGATCGGCGGGCACGCCGCCGTTGAGCGCGTTCGCGTTGTCCCGCAGCTCGCGCCCGAACTGCTCGAGCGCGCCGCCGCTGGGGCGGTCGGTGCCGGTCAGCGCGACGCCGCCGGTGCGCCCGCTCCAGAAGCCGAGGTCGCGGAACTCGGTCGCCTGGAGGTCGACCTGGCCGCCGATCGCGCGGACGTAGGCGCGGCCGTCGTCGGTGAGGACGTCGGGGGCGCCGGCGCTGCGGTCCCAGCTCGTGATGACGACCGGGTGCTTGGCGGTGCCGCGCGTCACGAGCTTGCCGCCGTAGTTGACGATCGACACGAAGCGCTCGGCGTCGCTCGCGAGCCGCACCGTGAGGCCGTCGGCGCCGCCGAGCTCGAGCGACGCACCGGGCTGCACGACGACGTTCTCCGTGAGCAGGAACGCGCCGTCGGGCTGGCGGACGAACGTCTGCGGGGCCAGGGCCAGCAGGTCGGTGACCGTGTACGGGGCCTCGCGCTTGGTGAGCACGAGCGTGTACGTCGAGCCGTTGGTCAGGCGGTACGGCGCGTCCATGTCGAGCTGGCGCCAGCGGACCATCGACGAGACGGTGCGGACCTCGTCGAGGCGGTCGTCCTCGTCGGCGACGAGCACGGCCTCGGTCGTCGCGTCGCCGAAGTAGGGGCGGCCGCCGGCGGAGGCGTCGACGTCCTCGGGGTCGAGGTCCTCGGCGGGCTCGGCGTCCGGCGCGGCCGGCTCGGTCGCCGTGGTGGGGACGGCGGAGGCGTCGGCGCCCGCTTCGGTGCCCGCGTCGACGCCGGGGGAGGGGGCGTCGACGGACGGGTCCGGCGTGGCGGCCTCGGCCGGGTCGCCGAACGGGTTGACGTCGGCGGCCGCGAGGACGCCGGCGATGAGGGGCACGAGGCCCGTGCGGTCCGACGGCGCAGACTGACCGGCCGTCGCGGAGGCGGGGGCGGCGACGAGGGTCGTCGCGAGGACGGCCGCGAGGGTGCAGGCCGCGACGCGACGGCGCCGGCGGCGGCGCAGGGGGGCGCTCACGCGTTCACCTCGGCCGGGCGCATCGCGAGCGCGGGGACGGGCTGGGCGGCGACCGGGCGGGCGGGGGCGTGGTGCTGCGTCGGCGTCGCGGGGCGTGCGCCGCTGGCGGTGAGCGTGCCGGCCGTCTGGCCGTCGCCGCCGACCTGGTCGGCGTGCCGGGTGAGCCAGCCCTGCTTGTTCATCGTGACGAACGCGTAGAGCTTGATGGGCAGCGCGATGAAGATGACGACGAGCGTGACCAGCGGCAGCAGCACGATGTCCTTCGGGTGCCGGCGCAGGTAGGACAGGCCGCGGATGCCGCGCCCGAGCAGGATCCACGCCACGACGGCGGCGATGCCCCACGGCGTCGCCTCGAGCCGCGCGAAGATCAGGTAGCCGAGCGTGATGCCCATGGTCACGGGCGTGAGCAGGATCTGCAGGACGGTGATCTTGGTGACGAACGGGACCCGCCACAGCCACCCCTTGTAGACGGCCGTGAGGTAGCAGCGGTAGGAGTTGCGGCTCCAGCGCACGCGCTGCTTGACGAAGGCCCGGAACGACGCGGGGAACATCGAGAGCGCCTTCGCGGCCGACTGGTGCACCGTCTTGTAGCCGGATGCGAGGACCAGCCACGTGAGGCGGCCGTCGTCGCCGGCGATGCAGCGCCGGCCGAGGAAGAACTCGTCCTCGAGGTTCTCCAGCACCGGCTCCACGGCGGCCCGCCGGTACGCGGCGGTGCGGCCGGACACGCAGGCGACGGCGCCGGCGCGGCCCATCGCCGGCACGTAGTCGTAGTAGCGCAGGCTGACGAGCCAGTCGGCGACGCGGCGCCACACGCTCGAGCGCCGGTCGTACACGTTCTGCTGCGTGCTGACGCCGCCGACCTCGGGGTCGGCGAACGGCATCTGCACGGCCTCGAGCAGGCCCGGCTGCCACGTGGTGTCGGAGTCGGTGAGGACCAGCAGCTCGCTCGTCGCCCGCCGGATGCCCTCGCCGAGCGCCGAGCGCTTGCCGGCGTGCTTGAACAGGACCGGCGTGACGCGCGGGTCGCCGAGGGCGGTGATGCGCTCGAACGCCTCGGTGTCGGCGACGTCGAGGACGACGATGACCTCCGTCGGGTCCTGCGACCGCCACGACTCGAGGCAGCTCATGAGGATGTCGGGGTCCTCGTGGAACGACGGGACGATCACCGACGTCGTGGCGCGGAAGTCCGTGCTGATCGGCTGCGCGAGGCGCGAGAGGATCACGCGGTACAGCCACAGGCCCCACACGACGAGGCCGGCCAGCGCCAGGGGGAACGCGGCGCGCACGGTGTCGAAGGTGAGGGCGCTCGTGTCGAGGGCGGGCAGGAACGTCGCGGCAGCCGGAGGCATCGGGACTCCCGTCGGGTAAGAGGGCGGGGGTCTCCGTTGACCTGGTGAGGCCGAAGGTAGGCGGGCCGGGCGGATGCCGTGAATAGCCCGAACGGGGTGGAATCGGACAGGTGTCCGGCTCACGGGTGAACCGTCGTGGGGAGCGCGGTCGTGGTCGTCGAGGCTGTGACTGCGCAGGTAGGAGGGTGTCGGTGCAGGTGACAGGTGCGTGCGGCGGCGACGCGTGGCGCCAGTGCTGTGGCTTCACCCGTGAGTCGGTCATATGGGACAAAGTGCCCTGCCGCCGGACGGGTATATCCACCATGCGGACGATCTCCGCGGTGTTGCCCGCGTAAAACGCTCGGGCTTTCGTGCGTCGGGCCCTGTCGTCGCACCACTCACAGTCATATGATCCGACGTCTAGACACATATGGAGGAGTAGCCATGGCGATGACCAGCGTGGATCTTCCCGAGGACCTGGTCGCAGAGGTCATGCGCATCTTCGGTGCGCGGACGAAGCGGGAGGCGATCACGGCGTCCCTGCGCGAGACGGTCCGTCGCAGCAGGCAGGACGAGGCGCTGGCCGCACTCGGCGGGATGGCGTTCGCCGAGGACCTCGTTGACCCGGAGGTCCGGGCGCAGGCGCGCCGGTGACGGAGCCGGCAGGTGCGGTCGGGATCGGCACCCTGTACCTCGTCGACAACAGCGTGTGGGCGCGGATGCCCCGCTCCGCCACCGTCGCGGCGCGGATCGCCGACGTCCACCGTCAGCACGCGATCTGCGTCACGACGGCACAGGTGCTGGAGTACGGGTTCAGCGCGCCGTCGCCGAGCGACCTCGACGCCGCGCACCAGGCGATGTCGGCGTTCCCGTTGCTGGCGATGTCCCGCCGGACGCACGAGATCGCCCTCGATGTCCAGCAACGCCTGTGGCACAGCGGCCGCCTACGCGCCGCCGGCGCCTTCGACACGCTCATCGCCGCCGTCGCGATCGAGCACGACGCGACGGTGCTGCACTACGACCGGGACTACGAGCACATCGCGGCGGCAGTCCCCGAGTTCCGCCAGGAGCTGGTGGCGCCGCTCGGGACGCTGCCGTGACGTGCACGGCCGACCGGGAGACTCATCGACATGTACCTGCAGATGACGCGCGACGAGGTTGAACGCCGGTTCGCCGAGTGGGTGGCGGCCGAGGACGACCGCCGGGGTCACCTCCACGCGTGCGTCGCCGCCACGGGCGGGCCGTACCTGGACCCCACACTCGAGAGCCTGCGCGCGCTGAACGTCTGGTACTACGCGCGGGCCGTGGAGGCGCAGGTCGACCCGTCGCCGGGCCGCCCGCTCTGGGCGCCGCCGCCGAACCCGGACTTCGTGCCCCGGCCCGGAGGTCCGCGCCCGGCGAGCGACGCGGTCATGCGGTTGTGGGACCTCGTGACCGTCCACGTCGCCGACGTCCTGCGCGCGCAGGTGCCCGGCTCGCGGTGGATCTGCTTCCGCAACGGTGACCGGCGCGACGACCGCAACGGCAAGCCGATGATGGACATCGGCTGGCCCGAGAACTCGGCCGACGTCATCATGCTCGCCCACGGCAGCGTCCCGGCGGCCGTGGGCAGCGGCCGCCCGTTCCAGCCCGACGACCTGCACGACAAGGTGGTGCGGACCCTCGCGCAGCTCGATGCGTACCGGAGCGCCCGTGGCTGAGGAGCTCGTCCTCGCGGCCGGGCACCCGGACGAGTACGTCTCCGGTGCCCTGCCTGCGCTCGACGAGCCGCTCGCCCGCACGCTCCTGGGTGGCCTGGGGGTGAACGTGTCCACCGTGCCGGAGGGGGTCCTCGACGCCGGCGGGGGCACGGTCTTCTGGCAGGTGGCCCTCGAGCCCGACGCGCAAGGGGCGCTCAAGCAGCTCGCCGGCGAGGTGTACGGCGACCCGCCGGTGGACCCGGAGGACGTGCGTGCCCTGTGGGCGGCGGTGCAGGGCCTGGCCGCCGCGCTGGGTGCCCGGGTGTGGGTGCGGATCGGGGGAGCTGCGGAACCGCTGACCGCGGAGCTGCTGGCCGTGGTGGTGGGGGTGGACGGGTCTTCGCCCAGGTAATGCTCCCGTCACCGAGGGGGACGTCGGGGTGACTCTCCTGCGCGTGTGCGCCTGACTCGTCGGACCGGCACCGTGCCCCGACGGCTACCCGCCGGGGCAGTCGTCGCTGTCGCCGCCGCTGCGGCAGATGGGACGGTCGGCCGGGGGAGGCGGCGGAGGATCCCGCTCCCAGTCGTGCGGCGGCACGGCGAACACGGCGGCCACGCCGACGCCCACGACGAGGAGCACCACGCCGAGGGCGGTCAGCACGTGGCGGCGTGTGGCGATCGCGGCACCGGTGCCGACCGCGAGCAGGAGGAGGCACGCGGTGGCCGTGACCACGTACCGGTTCTCCTCGTTCACCGGCTTCTGGGCCATCTCCGTCTCGGACAACCACTACAAGGCCAGCGGCAAGGGCCACTGCATCTTCAACTTCGACCTCGACGTCGTGGACAAGGGCGCCGCCGCCGGGATGGAGAAGGAGATGTACCAGCGGTCACCGGACCCGGCGTGGAGTACCGTCACCTGATCAACATCTGACCCGAGGGGCTCCGATGACCACCATCACGACGACGAGCACCGACCACCGCTCGACCTGGGTGCTCGCAGCAGGCGTCCTGTCCCTCATCGCGGCGACGTTCACGCCTTTCGCCGCCGTGCTCGCGCTGATCACGATCATCGCGGCCGCCTGGATGCTCGCCAAGAGCATCGGACGGGCCGGGTTCCTGTGGACCGCGATCGCGCTCAGCGCCGTGGCGATCGTCGTGCTGACCGTCGCAGGCCTCGTGGTCGGGGCGACCACGGCCTGAGGCGCACACAGCTGGCCCCGCACCTTTCTGGGAGCGGGGCCAGCTGCTTTCCTGCCTCGGCGCCCGGCTCGCAAGCTTCTTGAGCTCAAGCGGCGTGCACCAGGCATGCTCGGGGTTCGGTACGACGGCGCGTTGCGCGGCGTCCACCTCGACGACCTCACGAAGGCTGGCTTGGCAGTGGTCAACCCTCCCCATAGCCAGACTGCGAGACGCGAAGAGTTCGAGCGAGTCACCTGCGGGCACGTCGACAGGTCCACCGGCGTCATCTGCGACGAGCGCACGCGTCTGTACAAGCAGAACGGTGCGCTCGGCGTCCTCGAGGTGCTCGCCGACGACGCCGCCACACGCGTCTTCCATATCCTGCCCCGCAAGGTCATCGCTCGAGGCAAGGCGCCCGAAGCCAGGTGGTACGTCGAGGTGACCCTCCCGTGCGGCCACACCCACCTTGTGCGACTCACCTCGTCATCGACCGACGTGAACAACGGCTTCAACCGTGCAGAGCACCTGCGCATGCACCCGCCCGGCACACCCGTCTACGACGACACGTACGGGTGGCGCAACGACACCGAGTCGACCCACTCCCAGCTCGACGACTGGCTCTACCGTGGCCGGATGGTCGCTCTGACCGCTGAGCGTCAGGCCCTGGTCATGCTGAGGTTCGCCGTGGCGCACAACGCCGTCGCTAACTGGTACCACCGTCACCGGCAACGCGCCAGGACGCGCGCCTCCGCTGCCTGATCTCCTCAACACCTAGCACGCCACCAGCCCCCTCGAGGGGCTGGTGGCGCATCCCCGAGCTGCGCGGCGGTAGGCTGACGAGCGCGCCGAACAGCCCTGTGGGCCTGCCCGGCGCTGTTCGGGGCCACCAAGATGACGTCTGGACGTGTTCGGCACGAGCCACGCCGGATTTTCGACGACGTTTCCAACATGGCTCTCGCGCCTGTAGCTCAGGGGATAGAGCACCGCTCTCCTAAAGCGGGTGTCGGCAGTTCGAATCTGCCCAGGCGCACACAAGTGTTTTCGCAGGTCAGGGACGGTATGGGCGCCGCAGCTACGGTTGGGACCGTTTGCAATTTGCCGCGTACTGGTCAGCGTGTGGTCAGCGGCCTGCCTCAGGACGTGGACGGCCTCGCAAGGACGTCAAGGAACGCCGACGGACCCGGTCGCCGAAGACGGCCGCCACCCCGCCCCCGGGCATGACGGCGGCTACTGTCCGCGGCCCGAAGTCTTGGTCACCGGCGTCGCGTGATCCGCGCCGTGAGCGCCAGGTGACGGGCTCGCTCCTTGCGGCGGGTGGGCGCCGTCGGTGGTGGCATATCTCCCGATCGTCCCCGACTGTGCGCATGACGCCGGACGCTCGAGCTGACCGGCGTCGACCGCGGCCAGTGCGCGGACGGTTCGGACGCGTGCTGATACTTGCGGCGTCTGTCAGCGGTCCCGACTAGGCTGGCGCGATGCAGACAGCCGCGACGTGGGACAGGCGAGGGGCCTCGCGAGCGTTCGTCGACACGAACGTAGTGATCCAGCCGTTGGCCGCTGCAGACCTGCCTGCGGTTCGCTCGCTTCTTGTCGACCTCCCTGTGGCCTACCCCGGTGCGGAGGCGTGGCTGAGGCGGCGGCTCCAGGACTGTCTCGCTGGACGAGCGCGCTGCATGATCGCGGCAACTGCTGACGACGTGGTCGGAGTCACGATTTTGACTCCCAAGTCATTGGCGACGAAGCTCAGCACCATCTATGTCCGTCCGGACTTTCGTCGCACCCACCTGGGTTCCCGGCTCCTTGACCAGGTTCTCCAGGACGCGAGCAGATGGGCGCCGCGTGACGCCCAGGGAGAAATTTACGTGACGATTGCGCACCAAACCTGGGGCCAGCTCGAACGGCTGCTATCAAGCCGAGGCTTCACGCGCACCGCGTTCGAATCGAATCGCTATGGCAGGGGCCGGCACGAAATAGTGGCAACGCGTCTCGGCTGATCCGCGTCTCACAAGTGAGCGATCGGGAGGACTAGCGGTGGGCTACTTCGCGGTGCTGGCGCCGCAAGGTGCTTCAAAGGATCAATTGCCGCGGGTGAGCAAGTGCCATCTGAATCTATGGTCCCTACCGGGATTGGGCTCCAGGCGTCTGTTGTACTTCGACGTGGGTGTCGAGCTCGCAACGGCGGGCCTCGCAATAAGCGACTTTCGTTTGCTCCTCCCTTTCCGTATCGAGGAGGGCAAGTGGCCTGATGGCACATCCGTGGTCCAGGACCTACAATCGCACGTTGTGGACCAGGATACCGCGGAGTTGGTCTTCGGCGGGCCGGTTCGGATAGAGCAGTCAGCAGGAGCGGTCGCAATCTATGTCGGAGATTACGCGGAACCTGTAAACGTAGTCCGAGTTAACGCCTCGCAATGTGAGGTGTCAGAGGACCTGAAGAGCCGGGAGGACTCGACTCTCGTAAGGGTTGTCCTGCAGCAGCCAGTTGGGCCGAACTCGCGCGCGTATGTACGGCTGAGGTTCAGGGTGTTCGGATCTGCGCCGCTCTGGAGGTGGAGCCGGAGCTCCGGCGGCGCCGAGGTGGACTTTCGTCTATACGACGTACGTGAGAGCAGTTTCGCAGAGCAGGAACGTCACCTGCGTGACGTAATGCTCGAAGTTGACGTCCTCAATATCTTCGTAATGGCGCCGTCGCGACTGGTCGTGGCGGCGAGAAGCCCGGAGTTCCGATACGTCAGGCGACTCGAAACAGGCGCGTGGCTGAAGTACCTGAAGGGTGCCACGTTCCGTGGTTCCGGTGATCGAATTGCCGTGTACTACTGGCGCCATCGACGCAAAACCGAGGAGGACGGTCAAGCGAAGAACGGCGCGACGAACCCCGACAACCCTTTCAGGATCTTGCTGTCACTACATCGTCCTCAGGCGCGGAGTTGGTACTCCCTGGCTTTGCTCAACTTCGTCGGCGTTATGCTCGCCTGGGGTGCTGTCCGGCTCGGCGGGTGGGTGTTAGCTTCAGACATCCACCTTGATCTCGCCTCGTTGAAGGGCGTTCTCGTTTTCGTATTCGGCGCCTCGCTCGCGAGCGTGATCGCCGCGTACGAGCGGCTCCGTGGCTGGGCATCAGGTCGCTTCATCCGCCCGCGCTCGACCTTCCGCCGAGCCGAGCGGTGGATTCTGAGCGTCAAGCCAGGCGGTTGAACCCTGGTGCCTAACCTAGAGCAGCGGGCCACGTACCATGCGCTGATGTCCATCCATCCAAAGTACGCCGCCGCCATCTTCGAGGGCAGGAAGACAGTTGAACTTCGGCGTCGTCCCTTTCCGGACTCTGTTCGGATCGTTGTGGTGTACGCGACCGCTCCTCTCGGCTCCATCCTGGGGACGGTCGAGGTAACGGCTGTCAGGCGCCTTTCGCCCGTCACCGCCTGGCGAGGATACGGGCACCGAGCGGCGATTGAAATCGACGCCTTCAACGAGTACTTCGCAGGTGTCGAGCAGGCATCCGTCATTGAGTTACGGAACTCGGTCCAGTTCGCGGTGCCGGTGCGACTGGCTGACTTGCGGGCGGATCTCCGTGCTCCGATGTCCTGGCGATACCTCTCAGTTCGAGACGTGGAACTCCTAAGCCGCATCACGCGGCGATAAGTTGCCCACGCTGCCCATTCACGGTCGGCGCTCGAGATAGATCTTCACCTCGGTGCGTGCTTTCTGTCGGACGCGGTCAGGTCGCGCACCGGCGACGGAGCTTGTGGGAGTAGGGCCCACAGTAGCCACATCGCCAGCTCTCGTTCCATCGGAAGAGCCAGGTGGCTCGCGTTTGATCGCGACGCGAGGGAGCGACACCTCCCGTGCAGCGATCACCGAGAGTCACCGGTAGTGGATCGCGTACTCAAATGCGAGCCGGGTCGCTGATGCTACAGCATCGGCTCATGGTAGAAGCCAACCCCGAAGACTTCACCGGCCTCTTGGTATGTCGTCACCTTCGGATCGGTCGCGTATACCATCAGGACGGATGGGGGATCTGCGGGAACGAGAGCCCTGGGCCATCGGTCAAAGTGCGTCGCCCTGGGGTGGCAGAGCAGGCTCAGCTCACGCCGGACCCCTAGAGCGGCCCGGGCCATGACTTTTTCGAAGCTGGTGTTCTTACATTCGACCCCTAGGAGAACCGCATCGTGGGATGGATAGCCTGAGGTGCCGCGTGGTACAACACAGATGTCCAACTCGTGGCGAAACGCACTGGAAGGCGGGCCTGGTTCTCCCCGCCTCTTGTGGCTGAGCGTGGCGAATTCGACATCCGTCCAGACGTCCAGGGATGATCGACCAGGAGCGCGTAGCAAAAAATGCGGGTAGGAAGCGTTGATCGGGCCTGGTGAGGACTTCAGGTGAACCTGGGTACCGTTCACCAGTTGGACGTTGTAGCCCTCGTCGTCGCGCAGACGCTCTAGCACCACGCTCAGGACCCATGCCTCGTACACCTTCCCTGCAGTTAGGGAGTCGCTCAGCAGGCTGACAGACGTGGTGCTCGCCGCATACGTCGACAGTATTCGGTCGATTCGCTTCTTTGCCTCAGCGAGTGTGAGGCTCATCGGACTGGCCGGTCCTGAATGATCTCGGAGATGAGCTGGTCGAGGTCAGCCACGACCTCGTTGAGAGCGGACCGACCACTCAGCTCGATTCGGTCGGTGCCATACGCCGCTGCGTCCTCGCCGACGAGATCAAGGACTATCCCCTCGATTGGCTGTCCCGTGTCCGTCGATACGCCCCTGAATCGGCGCATCGCTTCGCGGGCACCTGTCTCCGAGCGAAGCGCCAGTTCGCTCCGCAGTCCCACGAGGTAGCTGATCACGGCGTCGTCGACTCTGTCGGCTCCTCCAAACTGCGAGCGCACCGCTTGTTCGTCGATATCCGCCCGACCGCTGAGGCGCACCCTCTCCCTGGTATAGCGGAGGAACTCGCCGTACTCGTTCGCGTCCACGCGCGCAGTCTGGCTGACGATGGCGGTGGAGGCTACGGCGTGCGGGGAGATCCCTGCGGTCGGGTGCAACCACGCACCCCTCTCGGGGCGCACGTCGTCTGCGCTCACCGGGTCCGCACCCACCCCTGAGGTCCGGTTCGATTTTCCCGCGGCGCCTGCATCAGCGGGATCAGCAGCAGCCGTTCCATCGCTTGCCATGTGGCATCGCTAGACAGGTGCTCGTAGCGGTCCATCGTCATCGTCGAAGTCGAGTGCCCGAGGATCTCCGGTACCGCCTTCACGCCGGCGCCGGCGGCGATGAGCAGCGACGCTGCGGTGTGCCGCAGGGGTGGATCGTCGTCCCTTCGACCCCGGCCCGCCTCGTCGCGTCCATCCACCCTGACCGCGCCCCGGAGTTGGTGTTTGCCCACACGCCCCCGCTCGGGCTCGGGAACAGGTACCCGCCCGGAGTCGCGCCGGCGACGCGCCTCTGCACGTACTCATCGAGCGCCGCCCGCACCGGTACGGTCCGGGTCTAATGCGTCTTGGTCGGTCCGAACACCGCGCCGCTGGTCCGGTTGGACTGTGTCGTCGCCCGGTGCACCCGCACCCCGAGCCCGTGCGGGTTTGCACGACGTCGTCGACCCGCAGCGCCGCCATCTCGGAGAACCGGCATCCCGTGGTTCCGAGGAACAGCATCACCGGCTGGCACAGCGGTGGCACCGCCATGACCAACCGGCCGAGCTGCTCGGCTCGCAGCCACCGCGGCTCGCGCTTGGTCCCGCCGCGGGACAGCGCCACCATCCGCGCCGCGTTCACGGCCAGCCGCCGGTCACGGATCGCGGAGCGCGTAGTCGAACACCAGCCGGATCATCGACAGCGTCCGACGCCGCGTCGCCGTCGCCAGCCCACGAGCCGTCAGCGCCGACATCACCCGCTCGACGTCGGCCGCCGAGATCCCGGAGATCGGGTACGCCCCGATCTCCGGGATCACGTACTTGTCCAGTAGGAACCGCGTGGTCTCTTGGCTGCGCACCGCCAAGTGCCCACGCGAGGCCTGCCACCCCCCGGCCAGCGCCGCGAACGTCATCCGCCCGCGCGCCGGATCGATCCACGAGCCGGCGTTCAGCTCTTGCGAGCTGGTCCGCCTCCCAGCGCTTGGCGTCGACCCGGCGCCCGAACGAACGGTGCGTGATGACCGGCCCTCGAAGAACACCTTCGCGCGCCAGGTCACGTTCCCCGTCGGGTGCAGCCGCATGGTGACGAACATCAGCGCCGCTTTACCGGCATCGTCGGGTCGCGCTCGACCCATGCCGCCGGGAGGAGGATCACCGTGGCGAGCCGCCGGCACGGGATCTGCTCGCGCTCGACCAGGTCGTACAGCGTCCGGGGTGACACCCCGAGCGCCCGTGCCGCGTCCTTCACGCGGTAGTACTGCCGCGCCGGAGTCGAGGTCGAGCGATCGCTGTGCTGTGTTTTGGTGGTCATCGTTCTTCTCCTTCTTCTTGCGTTGGGTGGAGCGGTCAGCGACCGAGCACAGGTCGATCGGCGGACGACGGCGGCGCTGCGGTCAAGTGATGCGGCGCAGGCTGTGGAGGCACGACGCTCCACGCCTACTGTGGACGCCCGGGCGGCACAAGCGGCGCGGCCCGACCCGGGTGGTAGGGGTCCCAGGTCTCGGTGGCGCTCGGCTCGGCGTGGCTGGTGGCGAGGACCCGCTCCAGAATCTCGCGGCCCGACGACGGCGCGTGGCCGGGCATGCACTCTGGGTCGCCGTGGTCGTGGACGACGTAGGTGCGGTTGGTGTGGCGGCCGCGGCTCATCGCGACATAGAGGTCCTCACGGCCCATGCAGGGGGAGGCGATGGTGTGGGTCTCGTCGACGGTCATGCCCTGCGTGCGGGCGATGGTCGTCGCGTAGCCGAGCTCGACGTGCTCGGCCACGTAGTCGGCGGGCAGCCGGACGGTGGCCGCGTCGGCGTCGCTGGCAGGGCGAATGCGGAGCGGTCCGTCGGACAGGACGGCGGTGCCCTCCCACAGGGCGCCGTTGCGCACGAACCCGTCCGCGGTGGTCAGGCGCCGGTGGTTGCGGCGGGTGACGATCCGGTCCCCGACGCCGGCCGTCAGCCCGTCGTGCAGGCTCATCCCCGCCGGGGCGACGTCGCCGGTGGTGATGCGGCCTGCGCGGATGCGGGCGTTGATCTCGCGGACGGTCCGGTTGTCGACCGCCTGCAGCACGGCGACGCGGCCCCGCTCGCTGACGACCGGACTGCGTTGATCGAGGTGTCGAGCATCGCGTCGTGCCCGCGCCACACCGGACGGCGACGCCCTCAGGTCGCTACGAGCAGTCGCGGGGCGGCCAGTGTGGGGGCGTCTCGCAGGGCCCTACTTCGGGCTCACGCGGCTGGGAAAGCCTGTGCCAGGACTCGGTAAACCGTCTCGACCTCCGCCTCGCTCATCGAGCCCGCGGCGACGAGGCGCTCGGCGAGCTTCTTGGGCCAGATGACCGCGACGTCGGCGATGACGAACGACCCGCCGATGAGGGGCCAATCAGCCTCGATGAAGCACAGGTTGCCCTGCACAGGCACGTCCGTGAGCGTCCCGGCGTCGAGTGCGGACCGGACGAGACCGATCTGCTTGTGGACGCCCTCGACCAGGCGGGTGCAGTCGCGGGAGCCGACGAGGAGCTTCTCCACCCGCGGGCGGAGCAGCCCGCCCTCGACGCGGAGGGACGGCCGGCGGCCTTTGTAGCGCTTGGCGTCAATGACGTGAACGCCCGTGGGCCCAACGGCGATGTGGTCGATGTTCGCCCTCGTCCCGGGGATGCGGCGGTCGTGGAGGAGGCGGACACCCTTCTCCGTGAGATCGGCCAGTCGCGCCCCGAGTAGCTCCTCCCCGCGGGCGCCGCTGGCCCACGCGGTCGTGCTCTGCGGTTCATCGGTCAGCGCGAGGATCAGGCTTCCGAGCCGTGGGTGCGCTTCGCGGATGCGCGCCTCGCGCTTCGCGGACCGACGTTCGTACTCGCGTCGGGCGGAGGAGCCCGCCGCCCCCGACTCGACGGGTTCGGGGGCTTGTCTCGGCGTCGGCTCCGTCACGCTGGCAGCCGGCACCTCAGGAGGCGCCGGCTCGAGGCAGGGGAGACAGCGGACAGTCCTCGTGGTTTTCGAGTATCCCGCGCGCGTCCCGGCGGCGAGGTCCGAGCCGCATGCCTCACAAGTGCCCGCGTAGCGCAGGGGCATCACCTTGGCCGCGGTGACGGCGTCCCCGCCGGAGGTGGTCGTCATGCTCCTCCATCGGCGGCAAGAGGCTGAGCCTCAAGCCCAGTCGTCACGGTCAGCCTCCCAAGCGAGGTGGCGGAGCGATACGTTCAGTTCTGGCAACTCCCGGAGAGGTCTCGGAATCACAATGGAGTTCACGCTCGGCTTCGACCGGGTCACTTGTCGGCGGTGCGGAGATCCTGAACGGATTCTCGGCGTCGCTTGTGCGTCGTGCGGTGCGAAGGCTGCACCGTCCGAGGTGAACGTTCAGGTACAACAGCGTCGGCAAGCCGTTGAGCTAGCCAAGCCCGAGACCGTTGACAGGCCGGGACCGCCCGTCGACTTGCCGCCCCTCGCGCTAGCCGCCCCCACGATATGGGCCCGCCAAGGCGAGGAACTCGAAGCCCTGGTTAGTGCGGTCGCTGGCATCGCTGCTGCCCGGAAGGGCGCCGCGGGCGAGTTGGGAGAATCGCTCGCGGGCATCGCCGAAACGCAGGGGCTCCTTGAACGATACGGGGCGCGACGCCCGCTCGTGTCCCAACTGGCGTCACTTCGGGGACGGAGCGCCGCGCTGGCCGCGATCGCTGCGGCATACCTTGAGGCGCTCACGGCGGAGACCCCGCTTGCGGCGCAGAAGGCAGCGGGCCGGGCGCAGCGGGAAATCGACCGGGCGGTCGAATCGATCGACAGATACGAAGGCCTGCAAGCGGCCGGGCGCGCCCTCGAGGGGGATGGAGAGCTCGCTGGCACCGTCGAGCGGTTGATCTCAGTCTTGCTTGCTCAGCACGCCGGATCGTCTATCCCAGAGGTCGACGACGCTGGCCGGCGCCGGCTGGCTGAGGTCACCGGCGGCGAGGCGGCGGCTACCGCAGGGGTCACGTTCTTGGCGCAGGAGCTCTCCGCGTCCGTCTACCTGGACAGTGCGACCTGGGCCGCCACCTTGGCAGCCACAGCGAGAGCGATCGCCACGAACCGGGAGGGGTTCGCGGCGGCCTTCGCAGATGCACGCATCCGCGACGACTTCCAGCGCGCCTCGTCGCTCTGGACGGAGGCGTACGCGCAGGCCACGCTTCTGACGCGGGCCGGGGCAACGTCAGAGGGCGTCGTGCGTCAGCTCGTGAAGCTCTACGGGACTCTGGTTGAAGATCTCGTCGCCCCGCTCGGCTCGTTGATGCTCGTCGGCACGAGTTCGAGCACCCGGGAGTACGCCCGCCTGATGCGCTTGGACGCGACGGAAGTCGCGCGTCTCGCTCATGAGGCGCCTGAGCTCGCCGGCATCTTCCGCCGTGTCGAAAAGGGCTACCGGCACGCGGCGAGCCACGGCGGGCACGCGTATCGCTTGAACGGCAACTTTGTTGAGTTCTCTCTGAGGTCCTTCAGCAACACTGTGCACTGGGAGGAGCTCTTCGATGATGTCCTGGCGCTCACCGAGATGGTCGCGGGCATCCATCTCGCGCTCGACAACGCGCTCCTGCTCAGGGGCTACACCGATCACCGACCCACGGACCTCGGTCTCTACCAGCCCTCGACGGAGGCCCTCGTCCGCTTCGGTCTGGAGGCTCATGGCATTTCCCTGGAGAGCCTGCGTCTCGAAGGCGACCGGATGGAACTCGAAGTCGTCGGGGGAGGACCTCCTACCTTCGCGATCGCTGCTGCGTCCCTTGCGCTCGCCCCGGCCCATGTCGACGTTGTCTCCGTTGCACACCAGTGGGGGACCGATGCTCGCCACCTGGAGGTGGATCGGCAGGCAGTCCATGACCATGCCGACGCGGAGACTGAGGGGTTCCTCTGGCAGACGGTTGTTGGCTGCCGGGTTGCTCGGGTCGACGGCGCGCCGTGGCTCACGGAGGGTCGCCTTCGAGCGGCCGTAGCGGCCATCGGCTGGGACGCGCTTAGCGCGGAAGATCTCGCGCGAACCCGTCAGCTCAAGCAACTCCGGGCCTGGGCGTTCGAAGCGAAGGACCCTGCCGCCGAGGAGTTGCTCAACGAGACCATCCGCGCTCTTCGCCTCAGCGACGTGGGGTCACTGAAGGCCAGCCGCACGTGGAGGGAGTGGCTCCGCGCAGGCGAGCTCGAGCTTCCCTGATGCTCCGCAGCATCCAGAGTGCCCGGGCCGGCGCGTCGTGACTGGCCCAGCGCGTGACTCTTCTTGCATGCGCACAGTGCTCGGTGGACCGCCCGCTGGTTCTCGTTGACCAAGCCGCCCAGAGGGCCGACGGCGTGCAGGACTCGACGCGCTCAAGCTGCCACCCGGGCCGCCGCATGCGGCTGGTTCCATGGGATCCTGCGCAAGGGCGTGACGGTGGCTGGTTAGAGGACGCAAATCGGAGGTCGCATTGTCTATCGGCAACAACGGCTCGGGGTGGAAGCGCCGCGGTTGGTACGTCCAACCGAAGAGCGCCGCCGAGGTCATGCAAGTGCTCGGGCGAATCGGTGTCTACAGCCGTGGGCAACAGTTCGCTTGGCGCGGCATGTCGAGCGCCGACTTCTCGGTGACGTCCTCCCTTCAGCGCCGGCTCGGGAGGCGAGCCACCGAGGCGAGTCTGCGAGCTGCCGAACGTGCCATCGTGGAGCGAGCTCGCCAATGGGGTCTTGGGGTTGGCGAGTTTGGTCAAGTGGACGATCTTCAGCTTCTTGCAGATCTTCAGCACTACGGTATTCCAACGCGACTCATTGATTTCACCAGCAATCCGATGACTGCTCTCTGGTTTGCCTGTCAGTCCGCACCGGAAAGAGATCTCGACGACGGTCGTCGTCTGGCGAGAAGCGGCGTAGTTCTTGCACTGAACGTAACCCGCTTTCGAAGGTTCGATACGGTAGGCGTGCCCTTCGGGTTGTGGGACGACGGAACCCTGCGCCTCGGGAGCGAGTGGCGGATCGATCTGGCATTGACCACGAACGAGCCATTTATCGTCGAGCAATCGACTCCAAACGCCCGTCTGCGGGCGCAGGAGGGGTTCTTTGTAGCCGGGGCCGTCCCCGAACGAAGTCTTCGTCACCTCGCGCACAACGAGCCATTCATGGGACTGGAGATTGGGGGAGGCCGCGGGAATCCTCAGGAGTTAACGCGCCGACTACTCGCGGACCCCGAGCGAGGCGCGCCACGGCCATTGCCCTTCGTGGCGATTTTCATCGGATCGACACTCAAGAAGAAGCTGTTGGCCTACCTCCAGGGCTCTTACAATCGGCACGCCCGCGCGTTGTTTCCCGACTATCAGGGCTTCCGCGAGTACGGACTACCTCAATGGGAGGAGCTGGGTGCGTCAGCGGATGCCAGTGACTCGGGTGAGTAGGCGGGATGTCCCCTAGTTGCACACTCGCCGGGTTGAGCGTCACGACCGCAGGGGCTAACCCGTCCTCGGCGGGACAGCCGCTGAGCGGACAACGCCGGCGCCGGAACGTTGCGGAAGGGCCAGTTTGTCTGAGCTCGGCGCTACCGTTACGCCATGTCACAGTCACCGATCCACGAGGATGGGCCGGAGGCCGCCTCTGTCGACTATGCGCGAGTGAGGGCCGCGGCAGCGGACGCTCGCGAGATGTATGAGCTCACCGAGCGCCTGCGCTCCGAGTTTGGGCCTGAACCCCCGAGTTCTGTGCGCGCCCTCGCGCAGGCGATGGACTATCACCCTCGCTCCGCCGACGTGCGGGATGAGCCCTACGGCCCGATGATCGAGCTTGCCGACGGCCGCCAGTACCCCGAGCCGCTAAGCCAAGTGGGGGAGCCGACACTCGCCGTCTGGCAAGAGGCTGCGGATGAGCTCGCCGACGTCCCGCTCGTCGCAGCCAGACTCAACGACCTGCTCTGGGTCAGTCGTGCGAAGCCCCGTCCTGACCAGCACGCGCGTGCGGCGGTCGACGCGTATGCAGGGCTCTGGGACTCCGAAGGGCAACACGCGGTCGACAAGGCCCACCAGCTCGTCCGAGCCCTCACCATCTCGCAGGAGTTGAGGGATGCATCACTGGCAGCGTCGGTGGTTGACGCCATGGTCCGGGCTCTCAAGGAGACGTTGGCGTCAGCCGAGTGGAGCCCGGGCGTCGCTCTGCGGCTAGCAACGCCGTTGGGATCCCTCCCGTTGGAGGTGCGTCCGCAGAAGTATGGCGAACTGCTCGATATGGCACTGACGCGTTACGCCGACGACCCATTCATCGTTCAGGACGTCGTTGCCCTTCAGCTCGCGCTCGCTGGGGGCCAAACGCATCTTCGGCGGCCATTGGCGCGGGTTGCGATCGACGCTTGGGAGAAGCGCGCCGACGAGGCTTCTGACTTTGCCTCGCTCAACTACCTGGAGCGGGCGCTTGAGCTTGCGACCAATGAAGGTATGGTCTCGGACGCTGACCGTTTACGCTCCAAGCTGGAGGTGCCAAGAACGCCGGACGAGCTGGGCATGCAGCGCGTAGCGACGGAAGTGTCAATTCCTGTTGAGGAGATCGAACGTTTCGTCGAGAACGTCCTCGGAGGAGACGATGTAGCAATATGGCTCGCGAGATTGGCGCTGCAGTGTCCGCTGGACGGCGATCTGGATCAGGTCCAGGAGATCGTCAGATCGCAGATGGCAGAGTACCCACTCCAGCACCTGTTCTCGACGGTGGTTCTCGACTCGGACGGCATGCCTGTCGCTCACGTGGTTACCGATGATCAGAAGTTCGAGCGGGCGGTAGCACAACACGAGTCCATGGGAATAGGCCTATGGGCAAACTTCGTTGTGGAGGTTCTCGCTCGGGCTACCGCACGTGGCGCAACCGGCGAAGCTGTGAAGCAATTTGTTGAAGCGTCAGCGTTTGACACCGCCGGGGCGGCGAGCATGGGGCGGGCGTTCGGACACTATATTGCGGGCGATTACGAGGCTTCGTTGTTTGTTCTGCTTCCAAGAATTGAAAGGGCTGTGCGGCGGATCGCGAGGTCGCTGGGCCTTTCCATATACGAGGAGCCGAGGACGGACGGGACGCGCTACGGCAACTACAAGGGACTTGGCGAACTGCTCCGGATTCTCAAGGGCCGCGCCCCCGAGGCTCAGCGTCGGTACATGTCGAGAATCCTCGTGGACAGACTCGGCCTGAACCTTCGCAACCGAGGGCTCCATGGCCTCATGGAAGAAGCAACTGCCGCCGATGCTGCGCTCGCCATCCACATCGGCCTCATCCTGGGAACCTGGCAAGTCGCCCAGGCGCCCGATGTGGGCGCGACCGAGCCGGATCAGGCCGCGGAAGAAGACGCTGGGTCGTAAGGCTCATGGCCGGTACCTCGCTGGCGTGGTCAGCGTGTGGTGAGCGAGCACCCGGAACGCGGTCACCACGCGAACTACCCGCATGTAGTTCCGCGGGGCAGCACGTTGCAGCCTTCCCAAGATCGCACTACTAAAGCGGGTGTCGGCAGTTCGAATCTGCCCAGGCGCACCGAGTCGTTGTGCAGGTCCGACAACTTGACCGACACGAACGCCGGAGCTGCCTGTCCATTTCAGACTCGCGGTGAGCGTCTCATCGCGGGGCGTGGGCGGCCCGTCAGAGACGCGGACGGACGCCGCCGGACAGGCGGTGAATCCATCCGGGCCGTCACGTCATGCGAGGTCTTCGAACGACTCCTCGCCGGGGCGCCAGCACATCCACTGCCCGTCCGCGAAGCCATCAAGGAGTGCGATCTCCGGGCCGACGAGGTCCTCGAACTTGGGATGCAGCACGACGGTCCCCGACGAGAACTCGATCCGCAGGCCGCTGCCCGTCCCCTCCGTGGTCCCGACGACTTCGTCCGAGATCAGGGCGACGAGGGCGTCGGCGTGCCCCCGGTCTCCGGGAACGATCACGCCCGCCGACGTCTCGACTGCGGGCATGACGTCCCTGTTGAGCACCGGCATGTCGTCGGTCGGGCCGTCGAACCGGAGCTGGACGTAGTCCATGACGAACTGGACGGAGTAGAGCCGGAAACCAACCAGGCGCGACAGCAGCTCGTTCGGCACGTATCCAGAGCCCTCGGTCGTCATACCGTCATCATGGCCGAAACGATGTGCTGCATAGGTGACTGGCGGCGGCGATGACGCCCCGCGATGGGTGCGAGGGCCTACCCGATCTGCGAGATCGCAGTCAGGTGTCCGCCGTGTGTGGCGTGGCAGTGCGGTCACCTGTTGGCGATCCGCAACACTCATCGGCGTGGCGAAGGACTACGAGGAATTCCGGCCTCGCTAGGCCCGAGAGCGCGCACGCGAACTCAGTGCTCGCTTCGACCGCCGGGACTCCGTCAGCGTCAACGTGTCTGAGGGTCCTCCACCGCCCGGCAAGGACCGACTGCATGGTCGCGCGACCACGGGCGCATTGCGTCGGCGCGACAGTGCTCCCGAGATCGCCACCATGGTGCCCAAGAAACGGCCGACGACTTCGGCCTCGCGCCCCGTACCCCCTCCTCTGGTCCGGGGAAGGGGGCCCGCGCTGACCGTCAATTGGCCAGGGACTGGACTATGACGCTGCCGAAGTGCTCCCCGAACCACGTCGAGAACGCCGTCAGGGCCAGCGCGGCGGCGTCTCTGACTCCTAGCGCGTTCGTCAACAGCCCGAACGCCACCAAGAGCAGCAGCCCCGCCTTGATCAGATGCCGCACCGTGTTCCCTTCCATCAGTCGCCCCTGATCTGGTGCCCGGGATGTGCGGTGACCTTCCCATCCACCACCGACACGTTCGCCCGAAGGGAGCAGTGTCGGTGGCCGAGGCGGGAACGATACGTGGCTATTCGCCGGCACATCAACCGGCACGGGTCCACTGCGCCCAAACCGACCGCGGTGTGCGCTCTGGCTACGGATTCCGATCCCTCGCTTGCGGACTTGGGGCCGTGTGGATCCATGCGTTCGACCGGTGGGCCTTCGCGTTTGCCGTTTTGTGGGCGCTCCCTGACTCGAGGGTCAGAGAGAAGTGGGAAGGCGAGCCCGTTGAGGTCGCCACTCCCGCTGGCGGTGGGATGCGGCGGACGCTTCGGTCAAACGTGCGGAGGGATTATCGGCATAGGGCTCACGGGTCATTCGTTGCTCGGTCGGTATGGGCGCGGCCAGTGGTGCGCACTCCTCGGACACTTAGGGGAGTTCGTATGCCGTTCCAGTGCGGAGGTAGGCGTGCTTCGGCGACCTACGACTGCGTCAACTGGGGGCGCGAGACCGGCGTCGACGAGCCTTCTATCCTCCAAGCCGACTCCGTGGAGCGGATTCCGTGAGAACGCCCCCGAAGCAACGAGCCGGCTCATCGCCGCCCTTGGACGCAACACGTCTACTGGCTACGCCGGGGCGAGCGACGAGGACGACGTCGGCGCGGGGACGCGGTGCCCGCCGGACCCGTGTGGACCGGTATCCGCTCGGTAGCCCTCCCCGCGTGAGCCGCCGCACCCCGGGAACGCATCCCCGCCCTTCGCCTCGAAAGGCGCCGCCGCCCAGTCCGGGGCACGATCGTGCGGGCGAGGCACAGCCATGTGTGCGCACGAGAGGGGTACGTGTGAAGGGCAACGCGACGTCGGTCCACCGCAACGCGGCACTGCTGTCCTTGGCGACGACGGTGGCGGAGCGTGTGACGACGTCGGCCGACATCGACCGTCGGCTCGCGCCGGTGCTGGACCGCCTGCGGCTCCCCACCGGTCTGCTCCAGCGGGTCGCCGGTGTGCACGAGCGCCGCAACTGGGCCGAGGGTCAGAGCTTCGACGCGGCCGCCATCGCGGCGGGGGAGAAGGCGCTCGCCGAAGCGGGCATCAACCCGGGTGACGTCGGCATGGTCATCAACACGTCGGTCACCCGCAAGCACCTCGAGCCCTCGGTGGCCGTGCGTCTGCACCACGGCATGGGCATGCCGCCGTCGGCGGTCAACTTCGACCTCGCGAACGCGTGCCTCGGCTTCGTCAACGGCATGACGCTCGCGGCGCAGCTCATCGACGCGGGGCAGATCCGGTATGCCGTCATCGTCGACGGTGAGGACGCCGACGAGATCCAGGGCATCACGATCGACCGGCTCAACCGGCCGGGCGTGACGCGCCGGGACTTCATGCGCGAGTTCCCGAGCCTGACGCTCGGCTCGGGCGCCGTGGCCGCGGTGATCGGGCCGGCCGACGCCCACCCCGAGGGCCACCGGATCCTGGGCGGCGTGACCCGCGCGGCGACGCAGTTCAACGAGCTGTGCGTGGGCAGCGTGAACGGGATGTTCACCGACGCCAAGGCGCTGCTCAAGGGCGGGCTCGACCTCGTCATGTCGGCGTGGAAGGAGGCGAAGGCGGACTGGAGCTGGTCGGCGATGGACCGCTACGTCCTCCACCAGGTCTCCGACGTCCACACGGACGCGATCGTGAAGGCCGCGGGCCTCGACCGCAGCCGTGTGCCGCTCACCTACCCGCGGTACGGCAACGTGGGCCCCGCCTCGATCCCCATGACCCTCGCGGAGGAGGCGCGGCACCTCTCACCCGGCGACCGCGTGCTGCTCATGGGCGTGGGCTCCGGCATCAACACGGCGATGACGGAGATCGCCTGGTGATGGGCGCGCTGCCGGCCGCAGCCGGGGCGACCGCACCCGCCTCGCTGCCGCCGCGGGGTCTCGACGGCCTCGACCCGTCCTTCTCGCGCCTGGTCACGGCGGGCCCGGACGGGCACACCTGGCACCTGCTGGACAACGGCGACCACCTCGACCGGCTCGGCGTCGAGCCGGTCGGCACGCTGCTGTGCGTGCACGGCAACCCCACGTGGGCCTACCTGTGGCGTCGCCTGGTCTCGCAGGCGACCGACCGGGCCGCGGCCGGCGGGCAGGCGTGGCGGGTCGTGGCCGTCGACCAGCTCGAGATGGGGTTCTCCGAGCGCACCGGGACGCCGCGCGGGCTGCCGCAGCGGATCGCGGACCTGGACGACCTCACGAGCGCGCTCGGCCTCGCCGGGCGCGTCGTCACGGTCGGGCACGACTGGGGCGGCGTCATCAGCCTCGGCTGGGCTGTCGACCACCCGGACCTCCTCGCGGGCGCCGTCCTGCTCAACACCGCCGTGCACCAGCCGGCGCACCTGCGGGTGCCGGCGCCGCTGCGGCTCGCGCTGCGCCCGGAGGTCCTGGGCAGGGCCACCGTCGCGACGCCGGCCTTCCTCGAGACGACGCTCGCGCTCGCCCGCCCGCGCCTGCCCCGACCGGTCCGCGACGGCTACCGCGCCCCGTACCGGGGGGCCGAGCGCCGCGGCGGCATCGGGGGCTTCGTCGCGGACATCCCCGTGACGGCCGCGCACCCCAGCGCCGCCGAGCTCGACCGCATCGCCGCGGGGGTGCGCGAGCTGGACGTCCCGGCGCTGCTGCTCTGGGGTCCGGGCGACCCGATCTTCGGCGACCAGTACCTCGACGACCTCGTCGACCGCCTGCCGCACGCCGACGTGCACCGGTTCGAGGGCGCCGGGCACCTGGTCGCCGAGGACGTCGACTACGCGACCGCCGCGCTCGACTGGCTCGCCGGCGCCACGACCGGTTCGGGCGCCCCGGCGGCCGACGCGCCGCCAGCCGACGCTCCGCGACCCGACGACGCGCCCGAGGCCCGCGAGGCTAGCAGCGCCGCGCCGCCCTACGAGCCCCTGTGGCACCACCTCGACGCCCAGCGAGACAGCACGCAGACGGCCCTGGTCGAGATGGCCCCGGCCGGCGGCGCGGGACCGCGCGTCGTCACCTGGTCGCTCCTCGCCCGGCGCGTCCGCGAGCTGGCCGCCGGCCTGACCGCCGTCGGCGTGCGGCCGGGGGACCGCGTCTCCCTGCTCGTCCCGCCTGGTGCGGACCTGACCGCCGTCCTCTACGCCTGCCTGCGCATCGGTGCCGTGGTCGTGGTCGCCGACGCCGGCCTGGGCGTGAAGGGCCTGACGCGGGCCGTCCGCGGTGCGCAGCCCGACCACGTCGTCGGCGCCCTCGCCGGGCTCACGGCCGCCCGTGCCCTCGGCTGGCCCGGCCGCCGCATCTCCACCACGCCCCTCCCGCCGCCGGTTGCCCGCGCCCTCCGCGTCGACCACGCCCTCGTCGACCTCGTGGACGCGGGGCGCGGTGTCGACCTCCCCGACGAGCCGAGCCCCGACGAGACCGCCGCGGTGCTGTTCACCTCCGGCTCCACCGGCCCGGCCAAGGGCGTCGTCTACACCCACCGGCAGCTCGCCGCCGTGGCCGGTGCGCTGCGCGCGCAGTACGACCTCGGCGTCGGCACAGGCCTCGTCGCGGGGTTCGCGCCCTTCGCGCTGCTCGCACCGGCCCTGGGCGCACGCTCGGTCACGCCGGACATGGACGTCACCTCCCCGCGCACCCTCACCGCCCCGGCCGTGGCGGCCGCGGCCGCGGCGGTGGACGCGACGGTCCTCTTCCTGTCCCCGGCGGCGCTGGCGAACGTCGTCGCGACGGCCGACGGCCTGACCCCCGCCGACCACGCCGCGCTCGCCCGTGTCCGGACCTTCCTCTCGGCGGGTGCCCCCGTCCCTGAGCACCTGCTCGCCGCCGCGGGCCGGCTCATGCCGAACGCGGAGCCGCACACGCCCTACGGCATGACCGAGGGGCTGCTCATGACGGACGCGACTCTCGCCGGCATCCGCGAGGCGACCGCCGCCCGGACCAAGGGCGACCCGGGCGGTGTCTGCGTGGGTCGCCCCACCGCGACCACCCAGGTGCGCATCAGCCCGCTCGACGACGACGGCGCCGCGACCGGCGAGCCGACCACCGAGGCAGGCCGGACGGGCGAGATCCTCGTCAGCGCGCCGCACCTCAAGGACGGCTACTTCCGCCTGCACCTGACGGACCGCGCTGCGGTCCGGGACGTCCCCGGCGAGCGCTGGCACCGCACGGGCGACGTCGGGCATCTGGACGCCGAGGGCCGGCTGTGGATCGAGGGTCGCCTTGCGCACGTCGTCACCACGGCCGACGGCGTGAGCACCCCCGTCGGCCTCGAGCAGCGCGTCGAGTCGGTCCCGGCCGTGGACCGCGCGGGCATCGTGGGGGTCGGGCCGCGGGGAACCCAGCTGCTCGTCGCCGTCGTCGAGACCCAGCCGCGGACCCGTCGGCCCGGACTGGCGCCCGCGGAGCTGGCCGACGCCGTCCGCGCCGCCGTGCCCGCGCCGCTCGCCGCGGTCCTCGTCGTGCCCGACCTGCCCACGGACGTGCGGCACAACTCGAAGATCGACCGCACCCGGCTCGCCCGCTGGGCCGAGGGCGTGCTGTCCGGCGGACGGGTGCGCCGCCCGTGAGGGTCGTGGTCACGGGCGCGAGCGGGCTCCTGGGCCGCGCGGTCGCCGCGCGCGTGCGCGCCGCGGGCCACGAGGTGCGCACGTTCCAGCGCCGCCCGAGCGGCGTGCCGGGCGTCGAGGACGTGCGCGGCTCGGTGACGGCGGCGGACGACGTCGCGCGGGCCGTCGCAGGCGTCGACGGCGTCGTCCACCTCGCCGCGAAGGTCTCCCTCGCGGGCGACCCGGCCGACTTCGAGCGGGTCAACGTGCACGGCACCGAGCGGCTCCTGGGTGCCGCCGCCGGCTCGGGTGCCACGCGGTTCGTGCAGGTGTCGTCGCCGTCCGTCGCGCACAGCGGCCGCTCGATCTTCGGCGACGACGCCCGGCGGGCCGGCCCCGAGCGCGCCCGCGGTGACTACGCCCGGACCAAGGCGCGGGCGGAGCTCGCGGCCCTCGCGGCGGACGGCGACGGCATGCGCGTCGTCGCCGTGCGCCCGCACCTGGTCTGGGGTCCGGGCGACACCCAGCTGGTCGCCCGGATCGTCGCGCGGGCCCGGGCCGGCCGCCTGCCGCTGCTGGACGGCGGCCGCGCGCTCATCGACACCACCTACGTCGACAACGCGGCCGCCGCGATCGCCGCGGCGCTCGAGCGGGCCGACGACGACGCGGTGCACGGCAACGCCTACGTCGTGACCAACGGCGAGCCGCGCCCGGTGGCCGAGATGCTCGCGGGGATCTGCGCCGCCGCGGGTGCGCCTGCCCCGCGCTGGAGCGTCCCCGCCGGGGTGGCGCGCGCCGCGGGCGGCGCGGTGGAGGCGGTGTGGCGGGTGCGTCCGGGGCAGGACGAGCCGCCGATGACGCGCTTCCTCGCCGAGCAGCTCTCGACCGCTCACTGGTTCGACCAGCGGCGCACGCGTGCCGACCTGCGGTGGCGCCCCGAGGTGACGATCGACGAGGGGCTCGCGCGGCTGCGGGCGGCGGCGGCACGCGGTCGCTGAGCCGTGCCCGCTGAACCCCGCCCGCTCGCCGCCGGTACCCCGCGGTGGTGGAGTGGGTAAGTCTGATCCGCGTCCACCCAGGAGGACCCCATGCAGTACCGCACCCTCGGCTGCAGCGGCACCGTCGTCTCCACGCAGACGCTCGGCACGATGACGTTCGGCGCGGAGGCCGACGAGGAGACGTCCGGCGCGATCCTCACGCGATTCCTCGAGGCGGGCGGCACGTTCGTCGACACCGCCGACGTCTACAGCGCCGGGACGTCCGAGGAGATCATCGGGCGGTGGCTGGCGCAGCACCCGACGGAGGCGCGTCAGGTCGTCCTCGCGACCAAGGGGCGGTTCCCCATGGGGCAGGGGCCGAACGACCTCGGCCTCTCGCGTCGGCACCTCCGTGACGCCCTCGACGCGTCGCTGCGCCGCCTCGGCGTGGAGCACATCGACCTCTACCAGGTGCACGCCTGGGACGCCCACACGCCGATCGAGGAGACGCTGCGGTTCCTCGACGACGCCGTCACGGCCGGCAAGATCGGCTACTACGGCTTCTCCAACTACCTGGGCTGGCAGCTGACCAAGGCGGTCCACGTCGCCCGCGCGCACCACTGGGCGCCGCCCGTGACGCTCCAGCCGCAGTACAACCTGCTCGTCCGTGACATCGAGCACGAGGTCGTCCCCGCCGCGCTCGACGCCGGCCTCGGCCTGCTGCCGTGGTCGCCGCTGGCCGGCGGCTGGCTCACCGGCAAGTACGAGCGGGACGTCGACCCCACCGGCGCCACGCGCCTCGGCGAGAACCCGCAGCGGGGGATGGAGGCGTGGGCGGCCCGCAACTCGGACGAGCGGACGTGGCGGGTGCTCGACGTCCTGCGCGAGGTCGCCGAGGAGCACGACGCCTCGATGTCGCAGGTCGCGCTCGCCTGGCTCGCGGAGCAGCCGGCCGTCACCTCGGTGATCCTCGGCGCGCGCACGGTCGAGCAGCTCGACGACAACCTCGGCGCAGCCGACCTGCAGCTCGCGCCCGAGGCGGTCGCGCGGCTCACTGAGGTCAGCGCTCCGGAGGTGGACGACTACCCCTACGGGACGGCCGGCGTGCAGCAGCGCTACCGGTCGCTGACCGGGGGCCGCTGAGGCGCGCGGCCGCCGGACGTCAGCCCGGCGGCCACGACGCGTCCGCCCACCTGCGCCGCCCCGCGAGCCCTCACGCCCGGTACGGGACCGCCGTCCGCGCGTCCCGCAGCGCCCGCGCCCACCACGTGAGCTGGTCGAGCATGGCCGCTGCGGCGGAGGCCGCCCGCGGGGCGCGCAGCACGCCGTCGGCGTCGATGGCGTCCCACGCGTAGGGCACCGTCACCACCGCCTGGACGGTCACCGCGTGCAGCTCCGCGAAGACCGGGCGCAGCTGCTCCACGGCGCGCGACCCGCCGGAGACCCCGCCGTACGCCACGAAACCGATGGGCTTCGCGTTCCAGGGGACGAGCACGCTGTCGATCGCGGTCTTCAACGGGCCGGGGTAGCCCCGGTTGTACTCCGGCGTGACGACGACGACCGCGTCCGCCCGGTCGATCCGCTCGGCGAAGAGGTCGGTGTCCCCGCCCCCACCGAGGTCGGCGGGGAGGTGGAGCTCCGCGAGGTCGATGACATCGACGTCCACGTCGGGGCGGGCGTCCTGGTGCACCACGTCGACGAACCAGCGTGCGACGGCGTCGCCGATGCGCTCGCGACGCACGCTCCCCACGACGACGGCGAGGCGCCAGCGATCCGTCACGTCGGCCCCGGCGCCGCGGCGTCGTCCGGAGGAAGTGACGCGACGAGGGCGGCGACGTCCTCCTCCGCGAGCGCACCGCCGAAGACCTCGCCGAGCAGCGCCGCCACCTCGCCGTCCGTGAGCCGGCGGCTCGACGACGGGTGGCCGGGCGCCTGGACGGTGTACTCGCGACCGCGCAGCCGACGCACGCGCGACTCGTCCTTGAGCACCACGACGGGGTTCTGCGTGAACGGCGACCCCGGGCTCGTGGACGTGTTCTCGTTCGCGACCTCGACGTCGACCGGGTAGTACGGCTCCTCGGTGAAGGTGAGGATCGTCGACCACGCCGAGCCGTCCCCCTCCCGCAGGCGCCAGGCGCTGTCCCGCGCGGTCCGGCCCCGGACCAGCTCGTACGACCAGGCACCCTGCCCATGCGGGCCGTCCTCCGCGAGGGCCAGCGGGGCGAGGAGCCCGGAGCCGAAGCCGACGTCGGCGAGCCACCGCTCACCCGTCGCCGGGCTGCTCACCAGGAGGACGAGGTGGGACCGGGGCCGCGGGTGCTCGAGCGGGTCGCCCGTCCGCGCGAGGACGCGGTCGACCTCGAAGCCCACCTGCTCCAGCACGGCGCCGAAGAGCGTCCCGTGCTCGAAGCAGTACCCCCCGCGCGCGCCGGCCACGAGCTTGGCCTCGACGTCCACGAGATCCACCGACACGCCCCGACCGAGGACGACGTCGAGGTTCTCGAACGGGATCGCGGCGACGTGGGCGCGGTGCAGCGCCGCCAGGGTCGCGCGGTCGGGCGCGAGCGGCCCCGTGTACCGGATGCGGCGCAGGTAGGCGGCCAGGTCGAGCCGGTCGCTGCGCCAGTGGTCGACCGGCGCGTCAGTCATGAGCCGGGCCGGTGCTGGAGCGGACGACCAGCTCAGTAGGCAGTATCACGCGTGGCTCCTCGAAGGTCGGGTCGAGCAGCATCCGGCCCATCAGCCGGCCCTTCTCGCGGATGGGCTGCCGCACGGTCGTCAGGCCGGCGTCCGCCGCCGCGGGCACGTCGTCGAAGCCGGTGACGGACACGTCCACGCCCGGTCGGAGTCCGCGGTGCCGCATCTCGCGCAGCACCGCGGCGGCCAGGACGTCGCTGTCGGCGGCGATCGCGGTCGGTCGGTCGGCGGCGTCCAGCACCGACCCGCCCGCGACGCGGCCGGACACCTCGCTGTTGCGGCCGGCGCTCACCACGCGGACCCGGGCGCCGGGGCCGAGGCCGTCGCGGAGCCCTGTGAGCCGCAGTCGCGAGTAGGGGAACAGCTCCGCCTCATCGACCTCGTGCACCAGCGTGCCGGGCTCCCCGCGGGAGGCGACGACGGCGGCGACGTCGCGGTGGCCGAGGCCCCGGAGGTGGCGACCGACCTGCCGGCCCGCCTCCTGGTCGTCGATGAGGACGCTCCCGGCTGACGCGCTGGCCGACGACATCACCAGCGGGAGCCGACGCCGTGCCAGCGCCTGCACGGCCGGGTGGTCGTCAGCGAGGCCGTCGGCCACCGCGCCGTCGATCAGGGCGCGCCGGACGGCGTCGAGCGACCCGTGCACGGCGTCGCCGTCCCCGGTGCCGCCGACGTCGAACGGGATCAGGACCAGCCCGGCGCGGTACCGCTCCGTGACCTCGGTCAGGCCGGCCAGCATGGCGAGCGTGTACGGGTCGGAGAACGCGTACGAGAGCCCGACGGTGAAGATCACGCCGACGGCGCCCACCCGCCCGGTGCGCAGCGAGCGAGCCGTCGCGTCGGGGCCGGCGTAGTCGTGCTGACGCGCGACCTCGAGGATGTGCGCCCGGGATGCGGCGGAGAGCCGGTCGGGTCGGTTGAAGGCGTACGACACCTGCGCCGTCGAGACGCCCGCCGCCGCGGCCACGGTCTTCAGGGTGGGCCGGTCCGGCATCGCACCCACCCCCGTCGTGTTAATTGATTAACGCGACCCTAGCGGTTTCCCACCTCTCGTCAAGGTGCGACGGCGATCCCGGTGGTGCAGCCCCGGGGCGTGCAGCGCCGGTGGCGCCGGGCCGGGACGACGCAGGGGCCGGGGAGATCCGATCGATCTCCCCGGCCCCTGCTGCGGCCGACCTCAGACCTGCGCGGGCGGGCCCTGCGGTGCGCTCGGCGCCTGGCCGGCGGCCGGCGCCTGCGGGACGGGCGGCACCTCGTCAGCGGTCGGCTCTGCGGCGACCGGTGCCGCGGCGTCGTCCGAGGCTGCGGTGGCGAAGGCCGACCGCAGGACGGCGAAGGACCCGAGCGCGCCGAAACCGAGCGCCCACGCGAAGTCGGGCATGTAGTCGGGCAGGGCCACGGGCAGGACCTCGGAGAACGCGGGCCAGAAGTCGGGGTGCGTCAGCGTCGCCCACGGGCCGAGGCCGCTGCCGTCGCTGAAGGCGACGACGGCGTCGTAGACGATGCCGGCGAAGAACGCGAGACCGAGGGTGACCACCGTCGTCGCCAGCACGACCACGGCGCCGGCCCGGCTGATGCGTCCGGCTCCCCAGACGTAGAGACGGAGCGCGAGGAACGCGACGAGCGCGCCCACGAGCGACGCGATGAAGCCGAGGCCCCAGAGGATGACCCAGGCGGCGACGCCGACCGGGACGGTGATGAGCGCGGCGAGCGTGCCGCGGCTGAGGTTCTCGCGGACCGGTGCAGCGGGGGTGGGTGCGAGGGCGTCGGCGGTGGGCTCGGACATGGGGGCTCCTGGCGCGGGGCCCGGGACGGTCCCGGGCGAGCGGGAGAACGCTAGCGACCGGCGCCTCGGCGCACGGGTCGTTCGGCCGGTCGAGCGCGACTTCACCCGTTCGAGCGGGCACTCCGGTTCCTCGACGACGCCGTCGCCGCCGGCAAGACCCGCTACTCGCGGTCGCCCGCCGCGGCGGCGCAGGCAGGACGCGGGGTCGGCTCCGAGGCACGAGCGGGCGACGGCCGATGAGTACGCCGCGCGCGCCCTGTCTACCCCGGTGACGACCGACCGCCCCGCGATCCCGTGCACCCCGCGCAGGTGCGGGCGGCGCCGACACCGACGGAGGACGACATGACGGATCCGACGAGCACGCGGCGGACGACCGACGAGGTCATCGCCCGGTTCAACCGCGCGTTCCAGGAGCGGGACGTCAGCCTGCTCACCGACATCGTCGCGCCCGACTGCGTGATGGAGAGCGTCCAACCGGCGCCCGACGGCGCGCGGTTCGAGGGCTACGACGCCGCGTTCGGCTCCTGGAAGGCCCTCATCGACGACACGACCAGCCACTTCGAGGTCGAGGACGTGCACACCGGCGACGAGTGGGCGCTCATCCGCTGGCGCTACGTGTGGGGGACCGGGCCGGAGGACTCCGTCCGCGGCGTGAACGTCATGCGCGTCGTCGACGGCCGGATCGTCGAGGCCGCCGGCTACTCCAAGACGGTGCCGGTCGTGGCCGCGCTGGAGGGCTGACCCCGTGCCGACGACCCGCGCGAACGGCGTCGACCTGGGCGTCGAGTCGTTCGGGGCCGAGGACGCGCCGCTGGTCCTGCTCGCCGGCGCGCCGACGATGCTGTCGTGGCCGGACGCGCTCTGCGAGCGCCTCGCCGCGCGCGGCCGCCGCGTCGTCCGCTACGACCTGCGCGACAGCGGTGCGTCGACCACCGCGGCCCCCGAGGCGCCGGCGTACACGCTGCGCGACCTCGCGGCCGACGCGGCGGCCCTCGTCGACGCCCTGGGCGGCGGCCCGGCGCACCTGGCCGGCATCGGGGTGAGCGGGATGGTCGCCCAGGTCGCGGCCCTCGAGCACCCGGACGCGTTCGCGGCGCTCACCCTCGTCGGCACCCGCCCGGTGGCGCCCGGCCCGCCCGACGCCGACCTCCCCGACCACGACGCCGCGACGATGCGGCGGCTCTTCGCGCTCCCGACGCCCGACTGGGCCGACCGCGACGCCGTGGCCGACGCCGCGGCGGACCAGGCCCGCGTCCTGGGCGACGACCCCGACGCCGCACGCGCGATCGCCGCGCGCGTCTGGGACCGCACGCCCGGCACGGACCCCGCGGTCCACGTCGCGAACCAGCTCGGCATGGTGTTCGCCCGGCTCGACTGCCGGCCGCGCTGGCGCGAGCGCCTGCCGGAGATCACCGTCCCCACGCTCGTCGTCCACGGCCGCGAGAACCCCTTCTTCCCCGTCGGCAACGGCGAGGCCATCGCGGCGGCGGTCCCCGGCGCGCGGCTGCTCGTGCTCCCGGGCGTCGCGACGGCGCTCCCGGACGCCGCGGCCGACGAGGTCGCGCAGGCCATGGCGGCGCTGACGGCGTAGCCGGGACGCGCATCCGCCGGTCGTGCCGCGTCGGGCTCGGCCACCCGGCCCGCTGCCGCGCACGGTGAGGCCGACGGCTCCGTACCCGCGCGTCGCGGCCGCCGTGCCGCCATCTCGCCATCCGGTCGGTACGCTCGGGGGTGCTGCGGCGACCGCGAGCGCCAGGACGGCGCTCGGCGTGACCCGCTCCTGTGGTCCCCACCGGCTGCCCGGCGCGTCCTGCCGGGCCTGCGCACGGCCCCGCGGCCGGTGCGCGCCGGCGAGTTCCCCGGCCGCCGGCCGTCCGGCCGCAGCACCCGGTTCCCGGGGGTCGCTCGCGGCAGGTCGTGCGGCACGACCGCCCGCTCCCGGCCGACGCACGTCTGCGTCGTCGGCGGCGGTGGCACGAAGGAGGAGATGTGGCACGTCCCGGCCAACGCCGGCCCGGCCGCGCGCGGAGCGACTCGCCCGCGCGGAGCGGCTCCGGCGCACGCACCGGCTCCGGTGCGCAGCGCAGCCGCGCGAAGCGGCCCGTCGAGGAGGGGCTCGTCCCGGTCCTCGCCGGCATCGCGCGCGAGGTCGACGGCATCGTGCGGCGTCCCCCGACGCGCCCGGCGCTGCGCACGAAGTTCCAGGTCGTCGCGCTGCTCGTGCGGGAGGAGCGGGCCCGCGTCATGGCGGACACGACCCTGAGCTCCGCCGCGCGGACCAAGCAGCTCAAGGAGCTCGACGGCGTCGCGACGCAGCTCGCGCGGATCGCCGCGCGCGACACGTCGCTGCTGGCGCTGCTCGCCGAGGACGCCCGCGTCTCCGACGCCGCCCGCGCCTACAAGGCCACGGTGATGCGCGCCGGCGGGCTCGAGCCCGTCGAGGAGGAGCCGCCGCCCCCGCCGGCCGAGCCCGCACCGGGCGTCGAGAAGCAGGTCGTGCCCCGGTCGGTCATCTCGCACCGGATGGCGAACCCGTTCCTCGCGCCGGACTTCGAGGCCGCCGCGCAGCGCGTCGCGCGCCCCCGCCGGCTCGCCGGGTGGGAGCTGCTCGAGCCGCTGTTCCGGTCGTTCGAGGTCGCGGGCGCCGGTGCGCCCGCCTGCATGCCGCTGCCCGACCCGCGCACGGTCCCCGTGCCGGCGGGCCGGGAGCTCATGCGGCACCAGGCGCAGGTCGTCGCGGCCGCCGCGCGCGGGCACCGCACGTTCCTGCTCGCCGACGAGCCCGGGCTCGGCAAGACCGCGCAGGCGCTGCTGGCCGCGCAGGCCGCCGACGCCTACCCGCTGCTCGTCGTCGCGCCGAACGTCGTCAAGACGAACTGGGCGCACGAGGTCGGGCTGTGGACGCCGTTCCGGCGCGCCACGGTCGTGCACGGCGACGGCGACCAGGTCGACGCGTTCGCCGACGTCGTCATCGTCAACTACGACATCCTCGACCGGCACGCCGGCTGGCTCGGCGACCACGGGTTCCGCGGGATGGTCGTCGACGAGGCGCACTTCATCAAGAACAAGACGTCGCAGCGCTCGCAGCACGTGCTCGCGATCGCCGACCGCATCCGCGCCCGCATGGCGCGGCCCTTGCTGATGGCCCTGACGGGCACGCCGCTCATCAACGACATCGAGGACTTCCGCGCGATCTGGCAGTACCTCGGCTGGATCGACGACGAGAAGCCGCTCGGCGCGCTGCTGATGGCGCTCGAGGAGACCGGGCTGACGCCGGCGGACCGCGAGTTCGCCGCGGCCGCGCGCCAGGCCGTGATCGACATGGGGATCGTCCGCCGGCGCAAGGCCGACGTGGTCGCCGACATCCCCGCGCGCCGCGTCGCCGACCTGCCGGTCGAGCTCGACGGGGCCGTCGGGCGCTCGATCCGCGCCGCCGAGGAGACGCTCGCGCGGCGGCTCGTCGGCCGCTACCGCGCCGCCGTGGAGGCGCGCGCCGGGGCGGGCGTGGACGACGGGATCGACCTCGAGCTGGCGCGCCGGGTCGCGGCCGCGGAGCTCAAGGACTCCAGCGACAAGGCCGGCGGCGAGAACGTCTTCACGATGGTCCGCCGCATCGGCCAGGCGAAGGCCGGGCTCGCCGCGGACTACGCGGCCCAGCTGGCGCGCAACGTCGGCAAGGTCGTGTTCTTCGCCAAGCACGTCGACGTCATGGACCAGGCCGAGCAGACGTTCGCGGACCGCGGCATCCGGTACGCGTCGATCCGCGGCGACCAGACGCCGAAGGTCCGCGAGCGGAACGTGACCGCGTTCGTCGAGGACCCCGAGGTGCAGGTCGTCGTCTGCTCGCTGACCGCCGCGGGCGTCGGCATCAACCTGCAGGTCGCGTCGAACCTCGTGCTCGCCGAGCTGTCGTGGACGTACGCCGAGCAGACGCAGGCCATCGACCGCATCCACCGCATCGGGCAGTCCGAGCCGGTCACCGCGTGGCGCGTGATCGCGGCGCAGACCATCGACTCGCGCATCGCCGAGCTCATCGACAGCAAGTCGGGGCTGGCGGCGCGGGCGCTGGACGGCGCGGCCGAGGACGACGTGTCGTCGTCGACGGACGTGCAGCTCGACGCGCTGGTCGGGCTGCTCACCGACGCGCTGGCGGGGGAGGGCGTGGTCTGAGGCCGTGCGGTGCGCCGCCGGCCGTGATGGGCTGACGCGATGGTGCGTGTCGCGGTCGTCGGTGCCGGGATCATCGGGCTGTCCACGGCGTTCGCGCTGCGGCGGCGCGGCGTCGACGTGCTCGTCGTGGAGTCCGGCGCACCCGGCGGCGGGCAGTCGGCGGGGCAGGGGCGGATCTTCCGGCACGCCCACGACGACCCGCGGCTCGTCGCGCAGGTGGTGCGCAGCCGCGCGCTGTGGCGCGAGTGGGAGGACGCGCTCGGCGTCGAGCTGGTGGCGCCGGACGGTGCCGTCGCGATCGGCGACGGTGTGCCGGCGAAGCTCGAGACGCTGGCGCAGTTCCCCGACGCCCCGGCGCGCGAGCTGACCGCGGACGAGCTGCGCGGGCGGCTGCCGCTGCTGGCCAGGTACGACGGGCCGGCCATGCTCGACGTCCACGGCGGGGCGATCCGCACGCGTGCCGCGATCACCGCGCTGAGCGACCGGCTCGCCGGCGACCTCGTCACCGACCACGTGCTCGCGGTGCGGCGCCGCGACGGCGGCGTGGAGGTCCGCACCGGCACGGGCGCGCACGTCGTCGACCACGTCGTCCTGTGCGCGGGGCGGGGTACCGCCGGGCTCGCGGGGGCGCTCGGGATCGACCTGCCCGTGGAGCTCGGCGCGCACGTGCGGCTCACGTTCGAGCGGTCGGACGGGGCCGGCGGGCCGCTGCCGACGTTCCAGGACGGCAGCGGGGAGTTCGGCGAGACCGGCGTCTACGCGTCGCCGTACCCGGAGTCGGAGCGGTATGCGGTCGGTCTGAGCGGGCACACGCCCGCGCGTCCCGACGGCGCGGTGGAGCGGCCGGCCGCACTCGCGGACCTCGCCGAGCGCACCCCGGCCTACGTCGGCCGCGCGCTGCCGGGGCTGCGGCCCGAGCCGGTCGAGCACGTCCACTGCTGGGTGACGGCGCTGCCGTGGGGCGAGGACGGCGTCGGCATCTGGCACCGCGACGGCGTCACGGCCGTCGCCGGGCACAACCTGTTCAAGCAGGCGCCGGTGCTGGGGGAGGCGCTCGCGACGACGGCGCTCACCGGGGAGGTGCCGGGGGACTGGCGGCCCGAGGCGGAGCTGGGCCGGGAGGCGTGACCGGCGGTCGCCGGCGGGGTCCGTGCGCCCCGTCGCCGCGCGCGGACGGCCGTCCGGCCCTACCGTCGTCGCAACGCCGAGACGAGGAGGAAGACATGGGATTCCTGGGCAAGGCGATCAAGAGCGGCATCGCGGTCAAGGCGGCGAACATCGCCCGCCGCGAGATGGCGAAGCCGGAGAACCAGCGCAAGGCCAAGGAGCTGCTGGGCCGGGTCACCCGCCGCGGCGGGTCCACCGGACGCGCCTGACGTCCGTCGCGTCGCCCGTCCGCGCGTCC
>NZ_JBHUZW010000005.1:0-71251 GCF_042667215.1 Cellulomonas sp. NPDC057328
GGGCCCGCACCGGGCCGGCGCCGTCGTCGTCGGTGCACCCCCGGTGCGGGCGGGCCGGTGCCGGGCGGTTCAGTGCCGCGTGTCGACGTACAGCGCGTCGACGTCGGCCGCGAGGTCGGCGAGCACCTTCGCGCGCTTCACCTTGAGCGACGGCGTGAGGTAGCCGTTCGCCTCGGTGAAGTCCGTGGTCAGCACGCGGATCTTGCGGATCGACTCCGCGCGCGAGACGGCCTCGTTGGCGCGGTCGACGGCCCGGTCGAGGGCCTCGAGCACCTGCGGGTGCGCCGACGCCGCGACGACGTCCATGGGCGGCAGCCCGTGCGTCGTCAGCCAGCCGGGGAGCATCTCCGCGTCGAGCGTGACGAGCGCCCCGATGAACGGCCGCTGGTCGCCGACGACCACGACCTGGCTGACGAGCGGGTGGCCGCGCAGCCGGTCCTCGAGGACGGCGGGGGCGACGTTCTTGCCGCCGGCCGTCACGATGATCTCCTTGCTGCGGCCCGTGATCCGCAGGTAGCCGTCCTCGTCGAGCGTCCCGAGGTCGCCCGTGCGGAACCACCCGTCGACGAGCGCCTCGGCGGTCGCCTCCGGCTGGTTCCGGTAGCCGCGGAAGACGTGCGGCCCCTGCACCCAGATCGCGCCGTCGTCGTCGACGCGCAGCGCGGTGCCCGGGTAGGCGGGACCCACGGTGCCGATCTTCGTGAGCTCGGGCCGGTTGACGGCTGTCGCGGCGGAGGTCTCCGTGAGGCCGTAGCCCTCGAGCACGTGCACCCCGATGCCGCGGTAGAAGTGGCCGAGCCGCTCGCCGAGCGGCGCGCCGCCGGACACGGCGTACTCCGCGCGTCCGCCGAGCGCCTCCCGCAGCCGCTTGTGCACGAGGGCGCCGGCGAGCCGGTGCTGCGCCGCGAGGGCGGCGCTCGGGCCGCCGGCCGTGTCGCGGGCGCGGGAGTGCGCGATCGCGACCTTCGCGGCCCACCGGAACAGCCGCAGGCGCGCACCCGTGCCGGCCTTCTGCTCGGCCGCGTTGTAGACCTTCTCGAACACCCGCGGGACGGCCAGCACGAACGTCGGCTGGAACGACGCGAGGTCGGGCAGGAGGTTGCGCGTGTCGGGCGTGTGGCCGAGGACGGCGCCCGACGTCACGCACAGCACCTCGATGAAGCGGGCGAACACGTGGGCGAGCGGCATGAACAGCAGGGTCCGGGACGTGGGCTTCGAGACGACGTCCGCGAGGCCGACGGCGCCGTTGCGGGTGAGCTCGACGAAGTTGCCGTGCGTGAGCTCGACGCCCTTGGGCCGTCCCGTGGTGCCGGACGTGTAGATGACCGTGGCGAGGTCGGCCGCGCGCGTGGCGCGCCAGCGGCGCTCGACCTCCTCGTCGGTCACGTCGGCGCCGCGCTGGACGAGGGTCGTGAGGGCGCCCTCGTCGAGGACGAGCACCTCGTCGAGGTCCGGCAGGTCGTCCCGCACCTGCGCGACCACGGCCGCGTGCGCGGGCGTCTCGACGACGGCCGCCCGCACGCCCGAGTCCGAGGCGATCCAGCGCACCTGGTCCGCCGACGACGTCTCGTACACCGGCACGCCGACGCCGCCGGCCGCCCACACGGCGAAGTCCACGAGCGTCCACTCGTACCGCGTGCGGGACATGATGGCGACGCGGTCGCCCGGCTGCACGCCCGACGCGACGAGGCCCTTGGCGACGGCCGTCACCTCGGCGACGAACGCCTGCACGGTGACGGGCTGCCACGCGCCCCCGAGCCCGGTCTGCCGCTCGGCGAACACCCCCTGCGGGTCGCGGGCGAGCCGGTCGGCGAGCATCGACGGGATCGACGCGCCGGGGTCGGCGGGGACCAGGGCGGGGGAGTGGAACTCGGGCATCGTCGGCTCCGGGACGGCGGCGGTGGACGCTGTCGACCCTAGACCTGCGGCGACGTGCCCGACGTGTCGTGGCGGTGCGTCGGGTCCAGCACGCGCTGCAGGAACGCGCGCGTGCGCGGCTCCTGCGGGGCACCGATGACCTGGTCCGCGGGGCCGGTCTCGACGACCTGGCCGTCGTCCATGAACACGACCCGGTCGCCGACCTCGCGCGCGAACGCCATCTCGTGCGTGACGACGACCATCGTCATGCCGGCGTCGGCGAGGTCGCGCATGACGCCGAGCACGTCGCCGACGAGCTCGGGGTCGAGCGCCGACGTCGGCTCGTCGAAGAGCATGAGCTGCGGGTCCATCGACAGGGCGCGGGCGATCGCGACGCGCTGCTGCTGCCCGCCGGACAGCTGCGCGGGCATGGCGCGCGCGCGGTCCGCGAGGCCCACGCGCTCGAGGTTCGCCAGGGCGACGCGCTCGGCCTCCGCGCGGTCGCGGCGCAGGACCGTGCGCTGCGCCATCGTGCAGTTCTCGAGCACCGAGCGGTGGCTGAACAGGTTGAACTGCTGGAACACCATGCCGACGTGCGTGCGCACGCGGTCGATGTCGACGTCGGGGTCGGTCACCTCCGCGCCGAGCACCTCGATGCTGCCCGACGTCGGCTGCTCGAGGAGGTTCACGCAGCGCAGGAGGGTCGACTTGCCCGAGCCGGAGGGGCCGACGACGCAGACGACCTCGCCCGCAGCCACCTCCAGGTCGATCCCGCGGAGGACCTCGCGCTCGCCGAACGACTTGCGCAGGTCGCGGACCCGGACGACGGGGCGGTGGGCGTCGGCGCTCATGCGCGGCCTCCGGTGCGTCGCTCGAGCCGGCGGGTGAGCAGGCCGAGCGGGATGGTGATGACGAGGTAGCAGGCGCCGATGACGAACAGGCCGGTGAGTCCGCCCGAGGCGGTGGAGAGGGCGTCGCGGCCGACCTTCGTCAGCTCGAACTGCGCCGGCGTCTGCCCGAGGATGAAGAGCAGCGACGTGTCCTTGGTGAGGAGCAGGACCTCGTTGGTCATCGGCGGCAGCACGGTGCGGAACGCCTGCGGCAGGACGACCTTCGCCATCGTCCGCGTGTGCGACATCCCCAGCGAGCGGGCCGCCTCCACCTGGCCGCGCGGCACCGCCTCGATGCCCGCGCGCACGGTCTCGGAGATGTACGCGGCCGCCACGGAGCCGAGGGCGATCGCCGCGACGGCGATGATCGACGTCAGCGCGATCCCGAAGGCGATCGGCACGGCGTAGCCCACCGCGATGACGACGAGCAGCGCGGGGATGCCGCGGAAGAACTCGACGTAGGTCGTCGCGATCCAGCGGTACGGCGCGACGGACGACAGCCGCATGAGCGCGAGCAGCGTGCCGAGCGTCAGGCCGACGGCGAACGCGACGAGCGTGTACGTGACGGTGTTGAGGAACGCCCGGGGCAGGCTGTCGACGATCTCGGCGGCCGCTGCCGGGTTGAAGATCGTCTCCCCGACCGTGCTCCAGTCCGCCGTCGCGGCGAGCAGCACGGCGACCGCGAGCAGCACGACGTACTGGATGCCGCGGGAGACCCGCGCCCGCCGGCGCGGGCTCGTGCGAGCGCGGCCGGCGGGCGTGGACAGGTCGACGGACATCAGTCGGTCGGCTCGGCGGTGGTGCTGGCCTCGCCCGTCGGGGCAGGCTCGTCGGTCGCCGCGGCCTCGCCCGTGCCGAACCACTCGGCGACGATCGCGTCGTACGTGCCGTCCTCCTGGATGCGGGCGATCGTCGCGTTCGCCGCCTCGAGGAGCGCGGTGTTGCCCGTGCGGACCGCGACGCCGTACTGCTCACCGGTCGGCACGACGAAGGACACCTCGAGCTCGTCGTCCGCGTAGGGCTCGAGGACCGTGACGTCGTTGACGACGACGTCGACCTGGCCGTTGCGCAGCGCCTGGATCTGCAGGCCGAGGTCCTCGAACTCGACGCCCTGCAGGCCCTGCTCGGCGACCCAGTCGGCACCGGTGGTGGCCTGCTGCACGCCGATGGTCAGGCCCTCGAGGTCCGCCTCGTCGGCGACCGTGGAGCCCGCGGCGACGAGGACGCCCTGGTCCGCGTCGAAGTACGGGTCGGTGAAGTCGACGTTCTCCTCGCGCGCCTCGGTGATCGTGATGGCGGACGCGGCCATGTCGCACTGGCGGGCGTTGAGCGCCGCGCCGGACTCGATGGCGTCGAAGCCGGTGTTGAGCGGGCGCAGCTCCACGCCGAGGTCGGCCGCGATCTCGCCCGTGATCGCCATGTCGAGGCCGACGATCTCGCCGTCCTGCTCGAACTCGAACGGCTCGTAGGGCGGGTTCGTGCAGACCGTCAGGGCGTCGGCCGAGACGAGCTCGAGGCCCGCCTCGCCGGTGGCGCCGGCGCTCGGCTCCTCGGAGCCGGAGCCGCCCGAGCAGGCGCCGAGCGCGAGGACCGCGCCGGCCACGAGGGCGGTGGTGGGGATGAGGTGACGCATGGGGTTCCTTCCGTGCTGGAGCGCGGATGACTATACGGCGCTCAGCATGGCTATACGGAATCGGACGGTCCGGGACCGGGGTCCCGGGACCGCGCCGGGTGCGGCGCGGCCGGACGGGCGGTGGCCCGCCCGGCGCGTCGCCTCAGGACCGCGCGACCGCCTCGCCGAGGCGGGCGTCGCGCGCGACGACGGCCTCGGCGTCGGCGTCCACCAGCTCCAGCGTGCCCGTCGCGCGACCCGCGGACCGCACGTCGTCCAGCGCGACCTCGACCGCGGCGCGCAGCGCCGTCGGCACCGCGAGCACGGCGTGCTCGATCGGGGTCCGCATCGAGACCTTCGCCTCGGACTTCACCTTGCGCAGGGCCGCCAGCGCGGCGCCCGCCCCGGCGACCACGCCCGCATCCGCGTCGCCGGCCGCCGCGCGCAGCGGCTCGGCGGTCGGCCACGACGCGCGGTGCACCGAGCCCTCGCGCCACCACGACCAGACCTCCTCGGTGGCGAACGGCAGCACCGGCGCGAACAGGCGCAGCAGCGTGTCGAGGGCGATCCCGAGCGCGGCGCGCGCCGAGGCGGTCGCCGCCGGGATGTCGCCGGCCGCGGCGCCCGCCCCGTAGGCGCGGTCCTTGACCAGCTCGAGGTAGTCGTCGCAGAACGTCCAGAAGAACGTCTCCGTCGTCTCGAGCGCGCGCGTGTGGTCGTACGACTCGAGGGCGGCGGTGGCCGTCTCGACCACCTGCGCGAGGCCCGCGAGCATCGCGCGGTCGAGCGTCTCGGTGACGAGGGTCGGGTCGGTGACCACCGGCTCGGCCGGGTCGCCGAACGACAGCACGAACTTGCTGGCGTTGAGCACCTTGATGGCGAGGCGGCGGCCGATCTTCATCTGGCCGACCTCGAACGCCGCGTCGGTGCCGAGCCGCGCCGAGGCCGCCCAGTACCGCACCGCGTCGGAGCCGTGCTCCTCGAGCAGCCCCAGCGGCGTGACGACGTTGCCCTTGGACTTGCTCATCTTCTTGCGGTCGGGGTCGAGGATCCAGCCGCTGATCGCCGCGTCGGTCCACGGCAGCGACCCGTTCTCGAGGTGCGCGCGCACGACCGTCGAGAAGAGCCAGGTGCGGATGATGTCCTGCCCCTGCGGGCGCAGGTCCATCGGGAACGTCCGGGCGAACAGGTCGGGGTCGTCCAGCCAGCCGCACACGACCTGCGGGGTCAGCGAGCTGGTCGCCCACGTGTCCATGACGTCGGGGTCGGCGACGAAGCCGCCGGGGACGCCGCGCTGGTCGGCCGTGTAGCCGGCCGGGACGTCGCTCGTCGGGTCGATCGGCAGCGCCGCCTCGTCCGGCGTGATCGGGGCGTCGTACCGCGGCTCGCCGGCCTCGTCGAGCGGGTACCAGACGGGGAACGGCACGCCGAAGAAGCGCTGGCGCGAGACGAGCCAGTCGCCGTTGAGACCGCCGACCCAGTTGTCGTAGCGCACGCGCATGAAGTCGGGGTGGAAGCCGAGCTCCTGGCCGCGCGCGAGCAGGGCGGTGCGCAGGTCCTCGTCCCGGCCGCCGTTGCGGATGTACCACTGCCGGCTGGTGACGATCTCGAGGGGCTTGTCGCCCTTCTCGTAGAAGTTCGCCTTGCGCTGCGTGGCCACCGGCTCGCCGAGCAGGTCGCCGGAGTCGCGCAGCGCGGCCACGAGCGCCTCGCGCGCCGAGAACGTCGTCTTCCCGGCGATCTCGCCGTAGAGCGCGCGGCCGTCCTCGGACGCGATCCACTCCGGGGTGTCGCGCAGCACGCGGCCGTCGCGGCCGACCACCGAGCGCGTGGGCAGCCGCAGCTCGCGCCACCACTGCACGTCGGTCAGGTCGCCGAACGTGCAGCACATCGCGATGCCGGCGCCCTTGTCGGGCTCCGCGGCCGGGTGGGCGAGCACGGGCAGCTCGACGCCGAACAGCGGGCTCGTCACCGTGGTGCCGAACAGATGCTGGTACCGCTCGTCGTCGGGGTGCGCGATGAGCGCGACGCACGCGGGCAGCAGCTCCGGGCGCGTCGTCTCGATGACGACCTGCTCGCCGTCGGGGCGGTGGAAGGCCACCTTGTGGAAGGCGCCCGGGTAGTCGCGCGCCTCGAGCTCGGCCTGCGCGACGGCGGTCTGGAACGTGACGTCCCACAGGCCGGGGGCCTCGGCCTGGTACGCCTCGCCGCGCTCGAGGTTGCGCAGGAACGCGCGCTGGGAGACGGCCCGGGCCCTGCGCCCGATCGTCTGGTACGTCAGCGACCAGTCGACCGACAGGCCCAGCCGGCGCCACAGCGCCTCGAACTGCTGCTCGTCGTCGGCCGTCAGGCGCTCGCACAGCTCGATGAAGTTGCGGCGCGAGACGGGCACCTGGTCACCGGGCCTCACGGCCTTGCCGTCGGTGCCCTGGTGCGGCGGCGTGAGGTCGGGGTCGTAGGGCAGCGACGGGTCGCAGCGCACGCCGTAGTAGTTCTGCACGCGGCGCTCGGTGGGCAGGCCGTTGTCGTCCCAGCCCATGGGGTAGAAGACCTCGTACCCCCGCATGCGGCGGTAGCGCGCGACGACGTCGGTGTGCGTGTACGAGAACACGTGGCCGACGTGCAGCGAGCCGGAGACGGTCGGCGGCGGGGTGTCGATCGAGTACACCTGCGCGCGCTCCTTCGAGCGGTCGAAGGAGTACGCGCCGGCGGCGGTCCAGGCGCCGTCCCAGCGCTCCTCGAGCCCGTCGACGGTGACCTTGTCCGGTACCTGGCGGGCGGGGGCGCTCGTCGGGGCGTCGGGACGTGAGGTCAGGTCGGTCATGGGCACACATCCTTCCACGCGTCGCGCGACGCTCAGACGCCCGCCGGCCGCCCGCCCCGCTGCGCGAGGAGCTCCTGCAGCACCTGGACCTCGCGGGACTGGGCCGTGATGATGCCGCGAGCGAGCCGCCGGACCTCCGGTTCGCCCGCCCGCTCGGCCGCCGCCTGCGCCATCGCGACGCCGCCGACGTGGTGGTCGACCATGAGGGCGAGCCACAGCCGCTCGGCGTCGGCGCCGTCGGACGCCTCGAGCGCCGCCATGCGCTCCGGGGTGACCCAGCCGGGCATCGCGGCCAGACCGGTGGCGGCGGGGTCGCCGGCCGGGGTGGCCGCGGCACCACCGTGCCCATGCCCGTCGGCCATCCACGCCATCGGGGGGCGCGCGCCCGCCACCGGGAGGCCCCACATCCGCAGCCACGCGACGAACTGCCCGATCTGCTGCTGCTGGGCGGTCAGCACGTCGAGCGCGACCGCACGCAGCACCGGGTCGTCGGAGCGGTCGCGCAGGAGCACCGACAGCTCGACGGCCTGCGCGTGGTGCGCCTGCATGTCGCGCGCGAACCCCGCGTCGACCGACGCGTCGCCCGGGACGGCGCGGTCAGGGCGGGCGACGAGCACCGCACCGAGCGCGGTGCCCGCCACGAGCGTGAGGGCCAGCGCGAGGCCGACGACGGCGCGCGCCGACCCGTCGAGCGCGCGCCACGTGCGGGTGAGCGCCGACCCGCCGTGCGCGCCGTCGCCCGTCGTGCCGCCCGCCGTGCCGTCCGACTCGCCGCCCGTCGTGCCGTCAGCGGCGCCGTCGACCGTGTCCCGGTCGGTCACGCCGGCTGCCCGACGCCGCTGCTGCACAGCGCGCCCGCCTCGGGCAGCTCGGGGTTGAGCAGGTACTTGCGGACGAACACGTCGAGGCGCTCGTCGTCGGCCGCGTCGAGCTGCAGCTGGTGGCCCCACGCCGTCGCGACGACGGGCGAGGGCAGGCCCTCGTACGGGCTGACGAGCACGTACGACTCGTCGGCGGCCTGCTCCTCGAGCAGCGCCACCTGGTCGGCCGCCAGCTCCGGGTCGTACGTGAGCCAGATCGCGCCGTGCTCGAGGGAGTGCACCGCGTGCTCGTCGACGACCGGCTCGTCGTAGACGCCGCAGTTCTGCCAGACGGCGTCGTGCGCCCCGCCCGCGGGCGGCGTCTGCGCGTAGTCGACCGTGCCCTCGACGTGGTCGAAGACGAGCCCGTCGAACGACTCGACGCCCTCGATGTCGGCCGCCGCCTCGGCCTCGAGCGCGGCCGTGCGGCGGGCCTCGCCGACGAGGACGACCGTCGTCACGCCGACCAGACCGAGCACGAGCGTGCCGGCGACGGCCGAGACGGCCACGGTGCGGCGGCGTGACGCCCGCGCCTGCTCCTTGCGCAGCTCGGCCAGCCTCGCGGCGCGCTCGTCCTTCGTGCGGGGCTTCGTGCTCATGTCCGTCCCGTCCTCGTGCGCGACGCGGTCGCCGCGCGGTCGGCCAGGAAAGATGAACCTTCAATGGTTGACGGTTCACGTGTCGCTCGTCACGGCGCGCCGGGCGCGGTACGCCGCGACGTGCGCCCGGTTGCCGCAGCCGTTCACGTCGCAGAACCGCCGCGACCGGTTGCGGGAGAGGTCGACGAGCACCGCGGTGCAGTCGTCGGCGGCGCACGTGCCCATGCGGTCCCACTCGTCGGAGCGCACGAGGTCGGCGGCGGCGAGCGCGGTCTCGGCGAGCACGACCGAGGCGAGCGGCGCGTCGTCCGCGGTGGCGTGCAGGTGCCAGTCCATGTGGTCGTGCCGGACGAGCGACGGCACCGCCCGCGCGTCGCGCAGCATCGCGTTGACCGCGTCGGCCGCCGCGTCGCGGTCGGCGCCCCACAGCGCACCGACGCGGTCCCGGGCGGCGCGCACGGCCGCGAGCTCGGCCGCGTCCCCGCCGTGCGGGCCCGTGTAGAGCCAGCGCGCCCGGTAGGCCGCCACGTCGGCGACCGAGGCGAGGGCGTCCGTGCCGTCCCGCCGCCGCGCCGTGTTCACCAGGTCGGCGGCCGCCCGGAGGTTGGCCTCGGTGTCATGGGCGAAAAGCACGTTGACTCCTGTCGCGACGGCGCCGTAGCGTCACGAGCATAGGAGCGGATGACACCTGACACCGGCGATCCCGGGGCGCGTCACCGCTCGTCGCGACGGCCGCCCGGCCGGCGCGTCCGTCCGCCCGCGACCGCGGGCCCGGGTGTCGGGAGACACACGTGCAGGGCACGCGTGCGCGCAGCGCAGGGATCGTCGCGGGGGTGGTGGCCGCACTCGCCTTCGCCACGAGCGGGCCGGTGGTCAAGCCGCTGCTCGCCGCGGGGTGGTCGCCGGGGGCCGCGATCGTCGTCCGCCTGACCCTCGGGGCGCTGCTGCTCGCGGGCCCCGCCCTGTGGGCGCTGCGCGGGCGCTGGTCCGTCCTGCGCGCGGACGCCGGCACGGTCGTCGGCCTCGGGGTGATGGGCGTGGCCGGCGCCGCGACGCTCTACTTCCTCGCCGTCGACCGGCTGCCCGTCGCCGTCGCGCTGCTCGTGGAGTTCACCGGGCCGCTGCTGCTCGTGCTGTGGGGGTGGGTGCGCAGCCGGCGCGCCCCCTCCCGCACGACGCTCGTCGGGGCCGCGCTCGCCATGGGCGGCCTCGTGCTCGTCCTCGACGTCACGGGTGCGGTGACGCTCGACCCGCTCGGGCTCCTGTTCGCGCTCGGCGCCGCGGTCGGCAACGCCGCCTACTTCGCGCTCACCGCCCGCCCGATCGCGCTGCCGCCCGTGACGCTCGCCGGGGCCGCGATGGCGGTCGGCGCCGCCACGGTGGGCCTGCTTGCGCTCGTGGGCGTGCTGCCGGTCGCGGCGCCGGACGTGCGCGTCGACGTGCTCGGCGCCACCGTGCACTGGGCGGTGCCGCTCGCCGTCGTCGGGGTGCTCCCCACCGCGGTCGCGTACGGGGTGTCGGCGGCGTCCGTGCGCCTGCTGGGGGAGCGCGTCGCGTCGTTCCTCGGCCTGTCCGAGGTGCTGTTCGCCGTCCTGCTCGCCTGGGTGCTGCTGTCCGAGGCGCCGAGCGGCGTCCAGCTGGTCGGGGCGGCGCTGGTCGTCGCCGGCGTCGCCGTGGTCCGGCGCGGTGCGGACCGCGACGTCGACTCGGGCGCCGCGCCGGTGCCTGCCGCCGAGGTCGCACCGGCCGCCGTCGCACGGCCGACGGACGTCCCGCTCACCGACGTCCCGCCCGCCGACGCCGCCGTCACCCCCCGAGCGTGAGCTGCAGGACCCGCTCGTCGCTGTTGTTCGCCACCGAGTCCTTGTCGCCGCGCGTGCTGGTCGTGACCCACAGCGTCCCGCCGGCGCCGGGCTCGACCGTGCGCAGCCGCCCGTAGGTGCCCTGCAGGAGCGACTGCACCCCGGTCAGCGACCCGTCGGCCGTGATGGTCGCGCGGTAGAGGCGCGTGCCGCGCAGGCAGGCGATCCACAGGGTGTCACCCACGACGGCGATGCCCGAGCAGGACGCCGCCGCGACCGGCGTGGTCAGCCTCGGCGCGACGAGCCCGGGCGCGGAGCAGCTGCCGCTCGTGCCCTCGCACTGCGGCCAGCCGTAGTTGCCGCCGCGCACGACCAGGTTCGTCTCGTCCATGACGGAGTTGCCGAACTCCTGCTGCCAGAGCCGCCCGCGGGAGTCGAACGCGAGGCCCTGCGGGTTGCGGTGGCCGTAGCTCCACACCGCGTTGCCGAACGGGTTGTCCGCCGGGACGCGCCCGTCGGGGTGGATCCGCAGGACCTTGCCGGCGAGGTTCGCCGTGTCCTGCGCCCACTGCGGGTTCTGCCCGTCGCCCGTGGCGACGTAGAGCATGCCGTCCGGCCCGAACCGCAGGCGTCCGCCGTTGTGGTACTTGTTCCGCGGGATGCCCTGCACGAGCACCTGCGGCGTCCCGGACAGGGCGCCGTCGACGTAGCGCACGCGCACCACGCGGTTGTCCGTCGCGGTCGTGTGCATGACGTACAGCCAGGGGTCCGCCGTGAAGTCCTCGGCGACGGCGAGGCCGAGCAGCCCGCCCTCGCCGTCCGTGCCGACGAGGCCCGGCAGGGTCCCGACGACCCGGGTGGCCCCCGTCGCCGGGTCGAGGCGGACGACCTGGCCCGCGTCGCGGCGTCCGTAGAGCACGGAGCCGTCGGGCAGCTCGACGAGGCCCCACGGCAGGTCGCGGTCCGTCGCGACCGTGCGCACGGAGCAGATCGCGCTGCTGCACCCGGAGCCCGTCGTGACGCGGGCGGCGGCGGACGGCGCGGACCGGTTGCCCGCCTGGTCGCGCGCCCGGACCGTGTACGCGTACGCCGTGGCGGGGGCCAGGCCGGAGTCGACGAACGACGTCGCGGACCCGGGCACCTGGCCCACGACGGCGCCGTCGCGCAGCACCTCGTACCCGGTGACCCCGACGGCGTCGGTCGAGGCGGTCCACCGCACCGTGACGGACGTGCCGGTGGCGCTCGCGGCCACGCCGGTGGGCGTCGTCGGGGCGGTCGTGTCCGTCTGGCACGGCGGCACCGCGAGCTCGAGCGTCGGGCTGGCCTGCGACACGTTGCCCGCGGCGTCGCGCGCGTTGACGTACAGGCCCCACGAGACGCCGGGCACGAGGGTCAGCGGGGTGCTCGTCGCCGGCGCGGGCACGCTGAGCATGTGCTGGCCGTCGTGGTAGACGTCGTAGGCGGTGACGCCGACGTCGTCGGTCGAGGCGGTCCACGCGAGCGTCACGGCCGTGCACGTGAGCCCGGTGACGCGCAGCCCGCCCGGGGCGGTGGGCGCCGCGGTGTCGGCGCCCACGGGCTCGAGCCGCCACTGCTCGTTGGCGCCGCCGTGGTCGCGCCACTGGATGACGCGGGCGCCGTCCGCGCGTGAGGCGTCGCGGACGTCGAGGACCATCCCGCTGTGCCGCAGCGCGAGCCGCACGTGCCCGTCGGGGGAGTCGAGGAGCCGGACCTGCTGGTGGGTCGCGGTGCCCGCGGTCGCCTGCACCGCGGCGGCGCCGCGCGTGCGGGACGCGTCGGCGACCTGGACGGCCTTGCCGGAGTGTCGCGCACGCAGCGAGTACCAGCCGTCGCCGGCGTCGACGAACCGCCACTGCTGCGACGCGCGGCCGTCGCGGGTGGTCTGGACGAGCGCGGCGCCGTCCGCCGTGGACGCCCCGCTGACGTCGAGCGCCTTGCCGCTGTGCCGGTTGACGAGCACGTACCAGCGCGCCGGGTCGACGGTCGCGGCGGCGGCCGGTGCGGCGGCCGCGGGGACGCCGAGCGCCGCGAGCGCGGCGACGAGGACGCCGGCCAGGAGGCGGCGCCGGTCACGGAGCAGGGCGTGCAGGCCGTGCCTCGGGGCGCGCAGCGGTGTGCGGCGCCGGGGCGCGGCGGGCACGGGTCGGCGGTCGGGTGCGGGCGTGGTCGGCGGCATCGTCGGGTCCCTTCGGGCGCGGCTGCTCGTGACCCTCCGCCGCCCGCCGCCGGCGGGCAAGCCCGGTGGGGCGTCTGAAGCGGTTCAGCACGGGTGGTCGCCGCGCGACGCACCGGATCGGGGCTCGCCGGCGCGCCGGACGTCAAAGATTCTTGACACGACGACGCCGTCGCGCCATGCTCGGCATGTCAAGAATTCCAGACATCGAGAGGTGGCCGCCGTGTCGTACGAGGAGAAGGGCACGTGGGTCTACGCCCTCGTGGCGCTCGGCGCCTGGACGACGTACGTCGTGATCGTGCTGGGGCGCGCGGACGGGGGAGACCCCACGCACGTCGCCTACGTCCCCACCCTGATCTGGACCGTGGTGGTCTCCGCTCTCGCGCCGACGCTCGGGCGCGTGCTCGTCGAGGTGGTGCGCCCGAGCGACACGCACCGCGCCGACGTCCGCGACCGGGAGATCGACCGGCGCGGCGAGTACGTCGGCGGCATCGTGCTCGGCGTCGCGATGGTCGGGCCGTTCGCGCTCGCGCTCGCGGACGCCGACACCTTCTGGGTCGCGAACGCGATCTACACCGCGTACGTGCTGGCCGCCGTCGTCGGCTCCGCCGTCAAGCTCGTCGCCTACCGGCGCGGTCTCTGACGTGGGCCCCACCCCGAAGCCCACGCGGGTCACCAACCGCATCCGCGCGCTCCGCGCCGCGAGCGGCGACATGACGCAGGCCGAGCTCGCCCGGCGGATCGGCGTGACGCGCCAGACCGTCATCGCGATCGAGCAGGGCCGCTACTCGCCGTCGCTGGAGACGGCGTTCCAGGTCGCCCGGGCGCTCGGGGTCCGGATCGACGAGGTGTTCGCCTACCCCGCGCAGCCGGAGGACGCCGAGCACCCCGGCGGCTGACCGGCGCGCACGCGCGTCGTGCAGCACGACCGTCCCGTCATCGCCCGCCCGCCTGCCCGCACCCGCTCACCCACCAGGAGCCGACATGACCGCGCACGCGCCCGCACCCGTCCCCGCCGCCGACGTGGCGACCACGCCGGTCGTCGTCCACGACCGCTACGGGCCGCCGTCCGTCCTGCGTCCCGACCGCCGGCCGCTGCCGGTCGCCGGTCCCGGCGACGTCGTCGTGGCGGTGGAGGCCGTCGCCGTGAGCCGCGCCGAGTGCGCGTTCCGCGCGGCCGACCCGCCGGTCGCGCGCCTCGCCACCGGGTTGCGGCGTCCCCGCCACCGGGTCCTCGGCGGCGACGTCGGGGGGACGGTCGCGCAGGTCGGCGCCGGCGTCGACGGCCTGCGACCCGGCGACCGCGTCGTCGCGCAGACGGGCATCGCGATGGGCGGCTACGCGGGGCACGTCCGTGTCCCGGCGGACGCCGTGACGCGCGTGCCGGACGGGCTCGACCTCCGCGCGGCGGTCGCCGTCGTCGAGGGCGGGTCGACCGCGCTGCCGTTCGTGCGCGACCACGCCCGGGTGCGGCCCGGCACCCGGCTGCTCGTCAACGGCGCGGCCGGTGCCGTCGGTGCCGCGGCCGTGCAGATCGCGGCGCACCTCGGCGCCGAGGTCACGGGCGTGTGCAGCACGGGCCACGTCGACCTCGTCCGCTCGCTCGGCGCCGCGGCGGTGGTCGACCGCACCCGGACGCGCCTCGAGGACGTGAGGGGCCCGTTCGACGTCGTCCTCGACGCGGTCGGGACCAGCTCCGCGCGGCGCTGCCGCCACCTGCTCGCGCCCCGTGGCCTCTACCTGACGACGGTGCCGAGCGCCGACATCCTCGTGCGGACCGCGCTGCGCCCCCTGTCGCGGGGACGGTCCGCCGCGATCGCGTTCACGGGGCTGCGGCCGGCGTCGGCCCGCGCGGCCGACGTCGCGGAGCTCCTGACGCTCGCCGGGACGGGCGCCGTGCGCGGCGTGGTGGACCGCACGTGGCCGCTCGCGCAGGCCGCGGACGCGCACGCCTACGTGGAGGCGGGGCACAAGGCGGGCACGGTCCTGCTCCTGCCCTGAGCAGCCCCGCGCGACCGCGTATCGTCACGAGAGGCGGTGCCCCGGGGTGCCGCGACGACACCCACGTGGAGGACGACGGATGGCTGACCTGACGGTCGGGTACGCGGCGATGCTCGAGCAGTTCCACCCCCGGGAGGCGGTCGAGCTCTCGGCGTACGCGGAGCAGCACGGCTTCTCCGGCGTCATGGCCGCCGACCACTTCCAGCCGTGGGTGCCCGCGCAGGGCCAGTCGTCGTTCGTGTGGAACGTGCTGACGGCGATCGGCGAGCGCACGACCGGCGACATGGGCCCGGGCGTCACCGCGCCGACGTTCCGGTGGCACCCCGCGATGGTCGCGCAGGCGTCCGCCACGCTCGCGGCGATGTACCCGGGGCGGCACTGGCTGGGCCTGGGCTCGGGCGAGGCGCTCAACGAGCACGTCGTGGCCGGCTACTGGCCCGAGGCGCCCGAGCGGATCAACCGCATGTTCGAGGCGATCGAGATCATCAAGAAGCTGTTCACCGCGTCGCTCGCCGGCAAGGACGTCAAGCACGCGGGGCCGTTCTACAAGCTCGAGTCGACGCGCCTGTGGACCATGCCGGAGGAGGCGCCCGAGATCCTCGTGGCCACGGCCGGTCCGGTGACGGCCAAGCGCACCGGCAAGCACGCGGACGGGATCATCACCGTCGGCGCGCCGCTCGAGAAGATCTCCGGCCTGTTCGGCAAGTTCGCCGAGGGGGCCCGCGAGGCCGGCAAGGACCCCGACGCGATGCCGAAGGTGCTGCAGCTCCACCTGTCGTGGGCCGAGACGGACGAGCAGGCGCTCGCGAACGCGATGCACGAGTGGCCCAACGGCGGCATGAAGTTCCCCAAGGCCGACATCCGCTCGCCGTTCGACTTCGAGCAGATGGCCAAGCTCGTCCGTCCCGAGGACTTCCAGGGCCGCATGGTGATCTCCGCGGACCCCGACGTGCACCGCGCCGAGATCCAGAAGTACGTCGACCTCGGCTTCGACCGCATCTACCTGCACAACGTCGGCCGCAACCAGCGCGAGTGGGTCGAGGTGTTCGGCCGCGACGTGCTGCCGAAGCTGGCGCGGTGACGGTCCGGTGACCGAGCTGCGCGTGTGGGCGCCGGACGGCGTCCCCGAGGTCGTCCCCGGCGACGACCTCGTCACCCTGCTGGCGGCCGCCCTCGACGCGGACGCGGCCGCCGAGCCGTCGCACGCGCTCGCGGACGGCGACGTGCTGGTCGTGACGAGCAAGGTGCTGTCCAAGGCGGAGGGGCGGGTCGTCGCCGCCGACGACCGCGAGCAGGCCATCACCGACGAGACGGTGCGCGTCGTCGCCACCCGCGAGCACCCGGGCGGGGTGACGCGCATCGTCGAGAACCGGCTGGGGCTCGTCATGGCCGCGGCGGGCGTCGACGCGTCGAACACCCCCGAGGGCACCGTGCTGCTGCTGCCGGTGGACCCCGACGCCTCGGCCCGGGCCCTGCGCGCGGGGCTGCAGGCGCGCCACGGCGTGCGGCTGGGCGTCGTCGTCACCGACACCGCCGGCCGGCCGTGGCGGCAGGGCGTGACCGACCTCGCGATCGGCGCGGCGGGCGTGCAGGTGCTCGACGACCTGCGCGGACAGCTCGACTCGCACGGCCGGCCGCTGACGATGACGGTGGCGGCCGTGGCCGACGAGCTCGCGGGCGCCGCCGAGCTGGTCAAGGGCAAGGCCGCCGGCCGGCCGGTCGCCGTGGTGCGGGGCGTGGGTCACCTGGTCACGGCCGACGACGGGCCGGGCGCGCGCGTGCTCGTGCGGACCGGTCCGGACGACATGTTCCACCAGGGCTCCGCCGAGGCCTACGCGCAGGGGTGGAAGGACGCGCTGGAGACCGGCGGGCGCTGAGCGGCGTACTGCTCCGGTGGTGCGCGTGTCAGACGTCCGTGCAGGTCAGGCGTCCGTGAGCGAGGGCGGCCGCGTCGTCGGGCGGGCACGGGGTGAGATCGGGGTCGCGTCGTTCCGCTTCCGCGCGGGCGGAGTTATCGTCGATGACGACTCGAGTCGTCCATCGTCCTGACTCTTCCCGGAGACTCTCGTGCGCCCTCGTCCAGCCCCCGTCCGTCTGCTCCTCGCGGCCCTCACGGCCGCCCTGCTGGGCGGCGCCGCGTCGCCCGCCCACGCCACCACCTCGAACCCGTACGAGCGCGGCCCCGCCCCGACGGCGTCCGGCCTCGAGGCGGCGCGCGGCCCGTTCGCCGTCGAGCAGGTCACGGTGTCCCGGTACACCGTGTCCGGCTTCGGCGGCGGCACGATCTACTACCCGTCCGACCAGTCGCAGGGCACGTTCGGCGCCGTCGCCGTCTCGCCCGGCTACACCGCCCGGCAGTCGAGCATCGCGTGGCTCGGCCCGCGCCTCGCGTCGCAGGGCTTCGTCGTCTTCACGATCGACACGACGCGCACCAGCGACCAGCCGTCCTCGCGCGGCGACCAGCTGCTCGCCGCACTGCGGCACCTCACGACCAGCAGCCCCGTGCGGACCCGCGTCGACCCGGCGCGGCTCGCGGTCATGGGGCACTCGATGGGCGGCGGCGGCGCGCTCGAGGCCGCCAAGGACGCGCCGACGCTGCAGGCGGCGATCCCGCTGACGCCGTGGAACATCGACAAGTCGTGGCCGGAGATCACGACGCCCACCCTCGTCATCGGGGCGCAGAACGACTCCGTGGCCTCCGTGCGGACCCACGCGGAGCCGTTCTACGAGTCGATCCCCGCGAGCACCCTGAAGACGTACCTGGAGCTGCGCGGCGCCAGCCACTACGCGCCGGTCCTGTCGAACACGACCATCGCCCGGAACAGCATCGCCTGGCTCAAGCGGTTCGTCGACGACGACCTGCGCTACGCGCCGTTCGTCTGCCCGGCGCCGTCGGGATCGGCGTACTCGGAGGTGCGGTCGGTCTGCCCGTCCTGACCGACGGCGGCGTCGCCCTCAGCGGGCGGGCGCGGATGCGCGCGGGCGGTAGACGAGGCGGCGGTACAGCGCCTCGGCCGGCCCGCGGCGTCCCGCCCGCTCGAGGGCGACGGCGACCGCCACGGTGACCAGCCAGACCCCGACGGCCCACGCGACGACGCCCGCCGACGACAGGTCGTCGCCCAGTCCGCCCGCCCACGCGGCCAGCGGCAGCACGAAGAGCACCGACTGCAGCAGGTAGCAGGTGAGCGACCGGACCCCCACGGCGCGCAGCGCGCGCCCCACCGGACCGAGCGTCGCGACGGTGCTGCGGCGCGCCGCGACGACCCACGCGACGAGCGCCGCGAACGCCACGCCGCCCGCGGTGCCGCTGACCTCGTGCAGGGCCGCCACGCCGAACAGCTCGCCGGCGCCGGGTGTCCACACCCGCGCCACGGCCAGCGCCATCGGCAGGCCGCCCAGGACGCTCACGGCCAGGCCGCCCACGACCCACCGGCGCAGCAGCGGCAGGTGCGCCGCCGGGTCCTCCAGCACGCCGCGCCGGGCGAACCACAGGCCGAGGAGCACGAGGGGCAGCGCCGCCACGGCGCCCAGCGGTGCGATGAGCACGGACCACGAGCGCAGCAGCATCGCGCCGAGCACCGAGCCCTCGGACGACGCGAGCACGTCCGACTGACCCATCAGGTCGGGCTGCGTGGCGGACCACGCGGCGAGGGTCTGGACGGCGCCCATGAGGACGCCGGACGCGGCGAGCGCGATCCCGCCCACCACGGCCAGGCGGCGGCCCGGCGCGCGGACGAGCGCCACGGCGACCAGACCGGCCACGCCGTAGATCGCGAGGATGTCGCCCCCGAACAGCAGCACGATGTGCACGACGCCGAACACGACGAGCCACGCGGCACGGCGCAGCAGGTCGGCGCGGCACGCGGGCCACGGCACCCACTCGGCGGCCCGCCGCCGCACGACGACACCGATGCCGTACCCGTAGAGCAGCGCGAACATCGGCATGGTCCGCCGGTCGACGAACAGCGAGACGACGCCGTCGACGACGCGGTCGAGCGTCGAGCCGTCCACCGGCCGGCTCCCGGCGCCGACCTGGACGCCCCACAGGTGCAGCACCGAGTTGGCGATCGCGATGCCGAGCAGCGCGAGACCGCGTGCGACGTCGGGCGCGACGGCGCGGTCGCCGAGCGCGACGGGGGCGACGGCGGGGACGGGAGGGGGCGGGGCCGGTGCCGGGGGACGTGCCCCGGCGGGGTGCGGTGCGGGCGGCGTGGGCGAGCTCATGGGCACCATCCTGGCGAACCGGGCGGTGCGGGCGCCTCGGTCGCGAGGTGGGTCCCGTCCTCCACCGCCGGGACGACGCGCGGCTCCGTCGTGCGGCCGCCGCGCGGGTCGGTCGACCGGTGGACGCGCCGGCGCCGCCGACCGCCCCGGGTCGCGGGCGTCAGCGCGCCGCCTTCGCCGCCGCCTTCGCCGCCTTCTTCGTCTCCCGGACCCGGCCGAGCGAGTCGGGGTCCCGGACGTCCGCGATCGACCGGAACTCGTCGTCGCCGTACGCTCCGGCGGCCTCGCGCCAGCCGGCCGGCGTGACGCCGCGCTGCTTGCCGAGCAGCGCCAGGAAGATCCGCGCCTTCTGGTCGCCGAACCCGGGCAGGGCCTTGAGCCGCCGCAGCACCGTGGGGCCGTCGGGGTCGCCGTCGGTCCACAGGCGCGTGACGTCGCCGTCGTACTCGTCCACGACGGCACGCGCGACCGCCTGGATGCGGCCGGCCATCGAGCCGGGGTAGCGGTGCACCGCGGGCGGCGTCGCGCAGAGCGCCGCGAACGCCTCCGGCTCCGCGTCGGCGACGCGCCGCGGGTCGAGCCCGCCCATCCGGTCCGCGATCTTGGCCGGCCCGGCGAACGCCGTCTCCATCGCCACCTGCTGGTCGAGCAGCATGCCCAGCAGCAGGGCGAAGGGGTCCTCGTCGAGCAGGCGGTCGGCCGCCGCGTCACCCGTCATCCAGAGCGCCATACGGGTCATCCTCGCGCACCCGGCTTCCACCGGCACGCACCTCCCTGCACACTGGGCACCGCCCGTCAGGTCGCGGCGGTGCTGAACTGGAGTCAGGGGGAGTAATGACCGGATCGGGACGCGCGACCGCCGGCAGGCGACGGGGACCGCGATGGAGCCCCTGACCAACGCGCGCGTCGTGGCGCTGCGCGAGCAGGTGCTGCGCCGCTGGGGGGACGACGTCGTCGAGGAGCACTGGGACGGACCGCTGTGGCGCGTCGGCGTGCCCCGGCACGGCTGGACCGTGGAGGCGGAGGACCTGGACGGGTACTGGGCCGTGCTCGTCGAGCCGCACGGGCACGCGTTCGAGACGCACGACGCGACCGTCGGCACGCTCGTGCGGTTCGTGGCCGCCGCGGTCGCCGGGGACCTGTGGCTGGTGCGGTGGCGCATCGGCCGGCTGGCGTCGGGCAGCTGGCTCGAGGACGGCGACGGCGTCGGGTTCACCGGCGGCCCGGGCGGCGCCTGGCTGGACCGCGTGGCGGCGTCGCTGCCGGGGTACCGGCGGACGCGTGCGCGGCTCCTCGACGAGCAGGCGGGCACGGCGTGACGGCCGGGGTGGGCGCGTTCTGCGCCGCCGCGGTCGCCGCGGGGTGCGTGTGGGTGCTCCGCGACGCCGACGGGTACGTCACGGTCGCCGCCGCGGAGGGCGGCCGCGCGGCCATGCCGTTCTGGTCGAGCCGCGCGTTGGCGGCGACGGTCACCCGGCGGGCGCCCGCGCAGCACCGCCTCGTCCCGGAGCCGGTGGACCTCGAGGCGTTCCTCGGCCGGTGGCTGCCGGGGCTCGGGCGGGACGGGCTGCGCGTCGGCGTGGACTGGTCCGGGGTGCGGGCCCGCGGGCCGGAGGTGGAGCCGCACGAGCTGGCGGGCGCGCTCGTCGTCGCCGGGCGCGCCGGGCCGCGCACGGTGACGGGCGGGGCCGGCGTGGGGTGACGCACGCCGGCGGTGCGGGATCTCCGCCGCATCAAGGAGAAGCACCTGTGGGGCGGCACCGGGTGGCGCCGGTCTGCGCGCTTCATCGTGCGCAGTGCCGCACGTGCGCGAGCGTGGACGCGAGACGCCCTTCGATCCAGTAGCTCCTCGTTCTTGACGGACGGCGACAAGAGCAGTACTGCGTATACCGTCACGACGGAGATGGGTCGCGTGGTACGGACGCACGGCCACATCGGCATCAACGTGGTCGTCGAGGACGATGGTCGCGTCACTGCCGCCTGTCCCGCGCACATCAGGGGACGCATGAGCTTCAGGATCCGCTACACGAACCCGCGGCTGGATCACCCGGGCGCCATCACGGTCACCGACCATCTTGCTGGGATCGGTGCCGAGGTCGAAGTGACTGCGCACGGGCGCCTCGTCGTGGAGGAGTACGACTTCCCGATCGCGCTCCTCGCGCGCGACTTGCGAACGTGGAGAAGAGGTGGTGGCGCCTCGGACTTCGTCCTTGTCGCCGACATGTTCTACGAGACGCCCGGCGCGATCGCCTTTCACCGGACGGATGCGGGTTGGATCGTGTCGTCGAGTCTCGAGGACACGGAAGCGAGTGCACCGATGCCGGTCGACTGGATCTACGCCGCTACCGACGACTTCCTCCGGTCGGTGAAGCAGGACTGTGCACGTCTGAGTACCCGCGATCCTGCCTCATATCTCGGGTATTAGGGCCGGGACCACAGGTGCTTGTAGGGAACTGCCGACCGTGGTGAGTCATCACGTCGGGCTCAACGTCCACGTCATGCCGCAGCGTCGACTTCTCCGGCACGTCCAGGCGCACGTGTCCCTCCTCCCCGTGCCGCCCCGACGACCCCGCGCCGAAGCGCGGCCGCAGCTCGCGCCCGGGTGCCGCGGTGAGTAGCGTCGTGCCCGTGCCCTCCGCGTCGGGCACGTGTGCGCGCTCGTGCTGGGCCGCGAGCGCGAGCGCAGCGTCGAGGTCGATCGGGTCGAGGCGGGGGAGGTCACCGGGCACGACGGCGACCGGGGCGTCCGGAGCCAGGCTGCGCGTGTACCCCGCCCCCGCGAGGACGGCGGCGTCGAGACCGGGCTCGACGCCGGCCCGAGCGGCAGGGGCCGGCTCGTCCACCACGACCGCCCCCAGGCGGGCGGCGGCGGCGGCGAGCTCCCCGTCCGGCGTCACGAGGACGACGCCGGCGACCGACCGGGCGGCCCGGACGGCGGCGAGGGTGTCGAGCGCCATCGACCGCACGAGGGCCGCGCGCGCGTCGTCGTCGAGGACCCCCGCGAGACGGGACTTGCCGTGCCGCGCGTCCTTGACGGGGACGATCACCCACCAGCCGGTCACGGCAGCCGGTCCACGAGCGCGAGGGCGCGCGCTGCGATCTCGGCGGTGGCCGGCACGTCGGTCATGAGCGTCGGGGCAGCGTCGACCGTCCAGCCCTCGGCCCGCAGCACCGGGACGGCGTGCGCGTCGGCGTCGTCGACGAGCCACGCGTCGAGCACGCCGCCTTCCGCGCGCCGGCCGTAGTGGCGCGCGACGGCACCCGCGTCGGTCGCGACGCCGATCGCCGCCAGGCACGCGTCCGCCATGCCGCGCACGGGCGCGCCGCCCACCACGGGGGAGACCGCGACGACCGGTGCCGCCGTGGCACGCAGCGCGTCCCGCAGGCCCGGCACCCCGAGGATCGTCCCGACCGACACGACCGGGTTCGACGGGGGCACCACGACGACGTCCGCCGACCCGAGCGCGTCGAGCACGCCCGGCGCGGGCGTCGCCCGCTCCACGCCCGCCTGCACGAAGCCGCGCGCGGGCACGGCGGCGCGGTGCCGCACCCACCACTCCTCGAAGTGGATCGTCCCGTCGTCGGTGACGACGTGCGTCTCGACCTCGTCGTCGGTCATCGGCAGCAGCGTGACGCCCGGCCGCCAGCGCTCCGCGAGGCGCGCGGTGACGGCGGACAGCGGCAGGCCGCGGCGCAGCAGCTCGGTGCGCGCGAGGTGGGTGGCGAGGTCGAGGTCGCCGAGCGTGAACCACTCCCAGCCGAGCCCGTACGCGGCGAGGTCGGCGGCGACGTGCGTCGACTCGTCGCGACGGCCCCAGCCCTGCCCCTCGTGCACCGCGCCGCCGAGGGTGTACATCAGCGTGTCGAGGTCGGGGCACACACGGACGCCGTGCAGCCACAGGTCGTCGCCGGTGTTCGCCACGACGGTGAGGTCGGCGATGGTGCCGCCCGCGCCGTCGGGCAGGCGGTCGCGCAGCAGCGCGAGCAGGCCCCGCGTGAAGCGCGCCCCGCCCACGCCGCCGGACAGCACGGTGATCCTCACGCGTCCTCCTCGGGGGTGCCGCCCGTCAGGGCGATGACCGGGCGGCCGGTGGTCGGGTGCTCGAGCACCTCGGCCTCCACCCGGTAGACCGCGCGCAGCAGGTCCGGCGTCAGCACGTCCGCCGGGGCTCCCGCCGCCGCGAGCCGCCCCTCGGACAGCACGAGCACGTGCGTGCAGAACGCCGCGGCCAGGTTGAGGTCGTGCAGCGCGGCGACGGTCGTCACGCCGAGGTCCCGCACGAACGCGAGCAGCGAGAGCTGCGCGCTGACGTCGAGGTGGTTGGTCGGCTCGTCGAGCAGGAGCAGGTCCGGCTCCTGGGCGAGCGCGCGGGCGACCTGCACCCGCTGCCGCTCGCCGCCGGACAGGGTCGACCACGCGCGGTCGGCCAGGTGCGCCGCGGAGGCGGCGGCGAGCGCGCGGTGGACGGCGCCCTCGTCGGCGTCCGTGCCCCACAGCGTCCGGTAGGGGATGCGGCCGAGCGCGACCACCTCGCGGACGCTGAGCGGCACGGTCGCGTTCGACTCCTGCTCGAGCAGCGCCACGTGCCGGGCGCGGCGGCGCCGCGGCAGCGCGTGCACGGGGACCGCCGGTGCGGTGGCCCCGGCACCGGGCTCGGCGGCCGGGTCCGTGACGAGGACGGCGCCGCGCTCGGGCGGCAGCAGACCGGCGACGAGACGCAGGAGCGTCGTCTTGCCGGCGCCGTTCGGCCCGAGCAGACCGGTGAGCGCGCCCGTCGGGGGCGTGGCGTCCACGCCGTCCACCACCCAGCGGCCGCCGAGGCGCGTGCCGACGCCGTCGATCCTCAGCTCCACGCCGTCCCCCGACCCCGGCGCAGCAGCACCGCGAACACCGGCACGCCCACGAGCGCCGTCACGATGCCGACCGGCAGCTCACGCGGGTCGAACACCGTGCGGGCGAGCGTGTCCGCCCACACCAGGAAGACCGCGCCGGTGACGCCCGCGACCGGCAGCAGCCGCCGGTGCGCGGGCCCCGTCACCACCGAGACGGCGTGCGGGAGGATCAGCCCGACGAAGCCGATCGCGCCGCTGACCGCCACCATCGCGCCCGTCAGCAGCGCGACGAGCGTCATGAGGGTCCAGCGGGTGCGGTCCACGGCGATGCCGAGCGCGGCGGCGGACGTGTCGCCGAAGGCGAATGCGTCCAGGCGTGTCGCCGCGGCCACGAGGACCGTCCCCACGACGACCAGTGCTCCGCCCGCGATCGCGACCGACGACCACGTCGCGCCCGCGAGCGAGCCCATGAGCCACGACAGGATCTCGCGGTAGGAGTCGCCGGTCGCGGTCCAGAAGATGACGAACGACGTGCCGGCCGCGGCCAGCTGGGACACCGCGAGCCCGGCGAGCACCGCGCGTGCGGGCGTCAGCGTCCCGCTCGTCCGCGCCAGCGCCAGGGTGGCGACGAGCGCCGCGAGCGCACCGGCGAACGCCGCGACGGGCAGCAGCACCGCGACGCCCAGCACCAGCACCGCGACCGCCCCCAGCGACGCGCCCGACGACAGCCCCAGCAGGTACGGGTCCGCGAGCGGGTTGCGCGTGAGCGACTGCATGACCGCGCCCGCGACCGCCAGCCCCGCGCCGACCGCGGCGGCCGTGAGCACGCGCGGCAGGCGCAGGTCCCACACGATCGCGTCGTGCAGGCGCGACACCTCCGCGACGGGCAGCCCGAGGTGACCGCCGACCGCGCGCGCGACCTCCCCGACGGACAGGTCCGCCGGACCGATCGTCACGGTGACGAGCAGGCTGGCGACGAGCAGGGCGGCGCCGACGGCGAGCAGCAGCGGCAGCGGCGGGCGCAGGGGAGGACGGTCCACGGGCGGCGCGTCAGCCCCCGAGACCCAGCGCGCGGACCTGCTCCACGAGGTCCGCGACGGTATCGGCGTTGCGGACGCCCGCCTCGGACGCCGCGAACGGCACGACGACGTAGCGCCCCTCCCGCACGGCCGTGAGCTGCGCCGTCGCGGGGTTGGCCGCGAGCAGGTCGCGCTTCTTGTCCGCCGAGTTCCAGGCCGAGTCGACGAGGACGAGGACGTCCGGGTCCGCCGCGACGACCTGCTCCCAGCCGACCGACGACCACGTGTCGTGCACGTCGGCGAAGACGTTCTCGAGGCCGGCGGCCCCGAGCATCATCTGGGGCGCCCCGATGCCCGCGCCGACGTAGGGGGTGTCCGTGCCGGACGACCACCACACGGCGGTCGGGCCGTTCAGCGGCTCGACCGCGTCTAGGGTCGCGCGCTGGTCGGCCACGACGTCCTCGGCGGCCTCGGGCGCGCCGAGCAGCGCGCCGGTCTCGCGGATCTCGTCGAACACGGCCTCGAACGTCAGCGGGTCGGGCTGGTAGCCCTCCGCCTTGCACGCCGACGGCGACACGTACGTGCCGATGCCGAGCTGCGCGAGGGCCGCGCGGTCGCCGGCGGCGTCGGGCGCGAAGTTCGACTCCCAGCCGGCGTAGACGAGGTCGGGCTCGACCTCGAGCAGCGCCTCCTGGCCCGGCACCTTGTCGGACAGCACGGGCACGTCGGCGAGCTCGTCCGCCCACGGCTCGGGCGCGGGCCCGTCGCTGAACGCGGTGCCGACGAGCCGGTCCGCGAGGCCGAGGGCGGCGACCATCTCGGTGGTCGACGACTTGATCGTCACGATGCGCTCGGGCGGCGCGTCGAGGGTGACCTCGGTGCCGCAGTTGTCGACGGTCACCGGGTACGCCGCGGCGGACGACGTCGCTGCGGGGGAGCCCGTCGTGGCGGCGTCGGTGGTGGACGAGGCCGCGCCGCCGCCGGCGCAGGCCGCGAGGGCGACGACGGGCAGCAGGGCGGCGACGAGCAGGGGCGTGCGGAGCAGGGGGGTGCGGAGCAGGGTGCGGGCGCGCGTGGGCATCGGGTCTCCGGGTGACGGGGGCGCCGCGCACGCCGTCGGGCGCGGTGGTGGGGGAGGGTCGGCGCACGTCGCGTCGCGGAGGACCGTCCCAGCCCGGGGCGGTGCCACCCGGCCACGTTCCGGCCGGGTTCCGAGGCGTCACCCTAGGCACCGCACGGGGGGTGCGCGCAACCGGCGCGCGGCCGCGTGCGATGCTCGGACGCGTCCCGCCCGCCGTCCAGGGAGCCCGCATGACCACGCCCACCGACCGCCCCCGCCGCGCCCTCGTCACCGGGGCGTCCTCCGGCATCGGCGCCGCCACCGTGCGCCGGCTGCGCGCCGAGGGGTGGGACGTCGTCGCGACCGCCCGTCGGGCCGACCGCCTCGAGGCCCTCGCCGCGGAGACCGGCGCCACGACCGTCGTCGCGGACGTGACCGACGACGCCGACGTCGCCGCGCTCGTCGCGCACGTGCGCGACACCGGCGGGCTCGACGCCGTGGTGAACAACGCGGGCGGCGCGTTCGGGCTGGACCCGGTCGCCGAGGCGGACGTGGCGCAGTGGCGCGCGATGTACGAGCTCAACGTGCTCGGCACGCTGCGCGTGACGCAGGGCGTGCTCCCGCTGCTGCGCGAGCGCGGCGGCGGTGACGTCGTCGTCGTGACGTCGACCGCCGCGCACGGCGCCTACCCCGGCGGCGCGGGGTACACCGCGGCCAAGCACGCCGAGCGGATGCTGAGCGAGACGCTGCGGTGGGAGATCGTCGGCGAGCCGGTCCGGGTCATCGAGATCGCGCCGGGCGCGGTCGCGACGGAGGAGTTCTCGCTCGTGCGCTTCGACGGCGACGCCGAGCGGGCCGCGCAGGTGTACGCGGGGTACGAGCCGCTCGTGGCCGAGGACGTCGCCGACGCGATCGTCTGGACGCTCACGCGACCGGCGCACGTCAACGTCGACCTGCTCGTAGTGCGGCCGCGGGCGCAGGCGAACAACACGACGATCGCGCGCACGCAGGGCTGAGCCGCCGGGCCGACCGGCACCCGCGGCCGGTCCGTGCCGGGCGGCGCGCCGTCGACAGGTGAGGTCGACTCAGCATCCGGACGTCCCCGGGTGCGATGTCGGCGCGCGTGCCTACGCTGCACCGGTGCCCACCCCCACCGCGCCGGCGTCGACCGGTGGCTCCGTCTCGACGACGCGGGCGCTCGCGCGGCTGATCCGCTGGGCGCGCCCCGCCGTGCCGCGCGTCGTCGCGGGCGGGCTCGCCACGCTCGCCGCGAGCCTGCTCGCGCTCGCGGTGCCGCAGGTGCTGCGCGGGGTCGTGAACGGGCCGCTCCTCACGGACGGGTCCCGCACCGCGGTCGTGCAGGCCGCGCTGCTCGTGCTCGCGCTCGGCGTGCTCGAGGCGTTCCTCGTGTGGTGCCGCCGCGCCCTCATCGCCACGCCCGGCACCGGCGTCGAGCGGCACATGCGGACCGACCTGTTCCGGCACCTGCTCGACCTGCCCGTCGCGGTGCACGACCGCTGGTCCGGCGGGCAGCTGCTGCAGCGCTCGATGGGCGACCTGCACACCGTGCGACGGTGGATGGTCTTCGGGCTCGTCCAGCTCGTCGTGTCGGCCACCACCGTGCTGGTGGGCGCGGGCCTCATGATCTGGACGAGCCCGCTGCTCGGGCTCGTGTACCTCGCCGGCGCGGCGCCCGTGATCTGGCTCGGCTTCGCCTTCCGGCAGGACTACAAGGTGGTCGCGCGCCGCGCCCGGGACCAGGCCGGGGACCTCGCGACGTCCGTCGAGGAGTCGGTGCACGGCATCCGGGTGCTCAAGGCGTTCGGGCGCGGCGAGGACGCGCTCGAGGACTTCGTGCGCCAGGCCGACGACCTGCGCGAGACCGAGCTCGACAAGGCGCGCGCGCAGTCGCGCATGTCGTTCGCGCTCGCGTGGATCCCCGAGACGACGCTCGCGGTGTCGCTCGGCCTCGGCGTGTGGCTCGCGGCGTCGGATCGCGTGAGCGTCGGGGCGCTCGTCGCGTTCTTCGCCACCGCCGCGGTGATGAACCGCCCCGTGGAGAGCCTCGGCCAGCTGCTCGCCATGACGCTCGACGCGCGCGCCGGCACCGACCGCTTCTTCGAGGTCATGGACACCGCGCCCGCCGTCCGCGACCCCGCCCACCCCGTCCCGCTGCCGCCCGCGCCCGCCGGCGGGTCGCGCGTCGAGCTCGCGGACGTGCGGTTCGCGCACGGCGCCCGCGAGGACGCCGTGCTGCGCGGGGTCGACCTGGTGCTCGAGCCCGGCGAGACCACCGCGCTCGTCGGGCTGACGGGCAGCGGCAAGACGACGCTGCTGCAGCTGGTCCCGCGGCTGTACGACGTGACGGGCGGGACCGTGCGGATCGACGGCGTCGACGTCCGCGACCTCACGCGGCGCGACCTGCGCGGCGCCGTCGCCGTCGCCTTCGAGGACCCGATCCTGTTCTCCGCGTCGGTGCGCGACAACGTCCTCATGGGCGTGCCGGAGGAGGAGCTCGTCCGGATGCCCGACGCCGCGCGGGACGCGCTCGTGCACGAGGCGCTCGACGTCGCACGCGCCGGGTTCGTGCACCGCCTCCCCGCCGGCCTCGACACCGTCATCGGGGAGGAGGGGCTCTCGCTCTCGGGCGGGCAGCGCCAGCGCGTCGCGCTCGCCCGGGCGATCGCCGGCCGGCCCCGCGTGCTCGTCCTCGACGACCCGCTGTCCGCGCTCGACGTCGCGACCGAGGCCGACGTGACCGCCGGCCTGCGGCGCATGCTCACCGGCACGACCACGCTCGTGGTCGCGCACCGGACGTCCACGGTCGCGCTCGCGGACCGCGTCGCCGTCCTCGAGGACGGCCGCGTCACGGGGGTCGGGCGGCACGCCGACCTGCTCGCGAGCCACCCCCACTACCGGTACGTCCTGACCGCGGAGGCGGACGGCGGGCCGGACGGCGCCGACGACCCCGACCCGGCCGCGGCGACCGGGACGGACGCCGGGTCGGACCTGCCGCGCCCGCGCGGCCGGCGCACGGAGGCGACGCGATGAGCCGCACGGAGCCCCGGACCGGCGCCCCGCCTGCACCCGCTCCCGCACCCGGTGCCGCGCGCGACGAGGACGGCGACCTGGAGCTGCACCCGCGCGACGTGCGGCGCCGGTCGCTCGCGCTGCTCGGCTCGCTCCTGCGGCCCGTCACGCGGCGCGTCTGGACGACCGCGCTCGTCGTGGTCGGCGCGCAGCTCGCGCTCGTCGCCGGCCCGGCGCTCGTGGCGCTGGGCATCGACCGCGGCCTGCCCGCCCTGCGGGACGGCGACGCGCGCCCGCTGCTCACCGTCGCCGGCACGTACGCCGCCGCGGCCCTCGTCGCGGGGGTGCTCACGGCCGCCACGGTGCGGTTCGCCGCGCGCGTGAGCCAGGCGGTCCTGCTCGACCTGCGCCGCCGGGTCTTCCGGCACACCCAGCGGCTCAGCCTGGAGTTCCACGAGCGGTACACGTCCGGCCGCGTCATCTCGCGGCAGACGTCGGACGTCGAGGCGCTGCGCGAGCTGCTCGACGGCGGCGTGACGACGCTCGCGGCGAGCGGGCTGGCGATGGCGTTCACCGCGGTCAGCCTGGTCGTGCTCGACTGGCGCAGCGGGCTCGTCCTGCTGGTCGCCGTCGTGCCCGGCGTGCTCCTCACGCGCTGGTTCCAGGTGCGCTCGCAGGCGCAGTACCGGCGCAGCCGCACGGCCGTGGCGCGCGTCATCGTGCGGTTCGTCGAGACCATGACGGGCATCCGCGCGGTGCAGGCCTTCCGACGCGAGACGCAGGTGGCGGAGGTCTACGACGACCTGACCGAGGAGTACCGCGCCGCCAACGCGGAGGCGATCCGGGTCAACGGCGTGTTCGACACCGGGCTCGTGCTCATCGGCAACGTGACGGTCGCGGCCGTGCTGCTCGTGGGCGGCCTGCGGGTGCTCGACGGCGACCTCGCGGTCGGCGTGCTCGTCGCGGCGGTGCTGTACGCGCGGCGGTTCTTCGCGCCGCTCGCGCAGATCGGCATGTTCTACAACAGCTTCCAGTCCGCGACGGCGGCGCTCGAGAAGCTGTCGGCGCTGCTCGCGGAGGAGCCGACCGTGCCGGACCCCGAGCGCCCGGCCCACCTCCCGGCCGCGACGGGGGACGTGCGGTTCGAGGGCGTCGAGTTCGGGTACGGCACCGGTCCGACGGTGCTGCCGCGCCTCGACCTGCACCTGCCGGCCGGGCAGACGGTCGCGCTCGTCGGCGAGACGGGCGCCGGCAAGTCGACGGTCGCCAAGCTGCTCGCGCGGTTCTACGACCCCCGCGAGGGGGCGGTGCGCCTCGACGGCGTCGACCTGCGCGACCTCGACCCGACGGACCTGCGCCGCGCCGTCGTCATGGTGACGCAGGAGGCGTACCTGTTCTCCGGCTCCGTCGGCGCGAACATCGCGCTCGGCCGCCCCGACGCCACGCCCGCCGAGATCGAGGCCGCCGCGCGGGCCGTCGGCGTGCACGACCTGATCGCCGCGCTGCCCGAGGGCTACGACACGGGCGTCGACACGCGCGGCGTGCGGCTCTCCGCGGGCCAGCGCCAGCTCGTGTCGTTCGCGCGCGCCTTCCTCGCCGACCCCGCCGTGCTCGTCCTCGACGAGGCCACCAGCTCCCTCGACATCCCCGGCGAGCAGCTCGTGCAGGAGGGCCTGCGCACGCTGCTGACGGGCCGCACCGCCGTCGTCATCGCCCACCGCCTGTCGACGGTGATGCACGCCGACCGCGTGCTCGTCGTCGACGGCGGCCGCGTCGTCGAGGACGGGAGCCCGGAGGGGCTCGTCACCGCCGGCGGCCGCTTCGCGTCGCTGCACGCGCAGTGGCAGGAGTCGTTGCGCGCCTCCTGACGGCGGACGGGCCCGCGCCGCTCGACGCGGACGGGCCCGTCCGGTGCCTCAGAGGTGACGTGCCGCGTACGCGTGCAGCGCCTCCCGGACGAACGCCGCACCCGCGGGCCCGCCGTAGCTCCGCGCGAAGCGCTCGTCGGCGACGTACATGTCGGCCAGGCCGGTGACGTACGCGGCGACGGGGGACGAGCCGTACCCCGGCGTGCCGGGGACCGACCCGAGCCACGCGACGTGCCGTCGCGCGAGCTCCTGCGCCGCGTCGGACGTCGGCTCCACGCCGGCCCCCGCGGCCGCCGCCCAGTCGGCGCCCAGCTGCGTGGTCTGCGCCGTCCACGCGGCGCGGTCGGTCTCCGCGAGGCCGCGCCACCAGGCGTCCGACGCGGCGTACGCGTCGGCGCCCCAGCGCTCCTCCACCTCCTCCCGGTACTGCGTGTGGTCGAAGCCGTCGAACACGTCTGCGGCCATGAGGGTGTCTCCGTTCTCGCGTGCGGTGAGCGTGCGGTGCACGGACGCCGCCTGGCGTGCCAGGCGGTCCTGCTCGGCCTCGAGCCATGCGAGGTGCCGGCGCAGCGCCGTCCCCTCGTCGGTCTCGCGGTCGAGCACGCGCCGGATCTCGGCGAGGCCGAGGCCGAGGTCGCGGAGCAGGAGCACCCGTTGCAGGCGCACCAGCGCGTCGTCGTCGTACCAGCGGTACCCGTTGTCGCCGACGCGGCTCGGGCGCAGCAGCCCGACCGCGTCGTAGTGGCGCAGCGTGCGGCTGGTCGTGCCGGTGAGCCGCGCGACCTCCTGGATGGACGCCTCCACGGTTCCTCCCTCCGTCGTCCGTGCCCGCCGTCGTGCGGACCCGCTCCACGGTAGGAGCTGACGCTGCGTCAAGGTCAACAGGGCCGTGCGGGTGGGCGGCGGCGAGGTGCGCACGCGGCGCGGGCTAGCCTCGGCGCCCGTGGACTGGGTCGAGGTCGTCGGGTTCGTGACGGGCGCCGCGTGCGTGTGGCTGGCGGCGCGGCAGCACGTCGCGAACTTCCCCGTGGGGATCGTGAACAACGTCGTGTTCGCGGTGCTGTTCTGGCAGTCGGGCATCGCCGCGAACGCCGCGCTGCAGGTGGTGTACCTCGTGCTCGGCGCCCTCGGCTGGTACTGGTGGGTGCGCGGCGGCCCGGGGCGCTCGACGCTGCCGGTGCGCCGCACCCCGCGGTGGGCGTGGTGGGTCGGCGGCGCCGCGGCGGCCCTGGGGACGGTCGCGCTGGCGCGCGTCCTCGACGCGTCGGGCGCCTCGGTGGAGCCGCTGTGGGACGGCGGCACGACGGCGCTGAGCCTCGTCGCGCAGGTCATGCTCGGGCGCAAGTGGGTCGGCAGCTGGGCGGTGTGGATCGTCACCGACGTGCTGCTGATCGGCCTCTACCTGAGCCTCGGCCTGTACCTGACGGCGGCGCTGTACGTGCTGCTCATCGCGCTGTGCGTGCAGGGCTGGCGCGCCTGGTCGCGGGACCTCGACGAGCGCGACGACGCCCCGGCGCCGGCCGTCGCCGCCCCCGGCGCGCCCGCATGACCGGGGCGCGGTACCGGCACGGGCTCGTCATCGGCAAGTTCTACCCGCCGCACGCCGGCCACCTCGCGCTGGTCCGGCACGCGCTCGCACGCTGCGACCGGGTGACCGTGCAGGTCCTCACGTCCTCCGCCGAGTCGCTGCCGGGCGAGCTGCGCGCCCGGTGGCTGCGCGAGGAGCTGCCCACGGCGCACGTCGTCCACGGCGTCGACGACGCCCCGGTCGACTACGCCGACCCGGCCGCCTGGGACGCGCACGTCGCCGTCATGCGGGGCCTGCTCGACGCCCCCGTCGACGCGGTCGCGACGTCGGACGCGTACGGCGCCGAGCTCGCGCGCCGCCTGGGCGCCACCTGGCTCCAGGCGGACCCGGGCCGCCGCGCGGTGCCGGTGTCCGGCACCGCCGTCCGCGCCGACCCCGCGGGGCACTGGTGGGCGCTGCCCGCGTCCGTCCGCGCCTGGTACGTGCGCCGCGTCGTCGTGCTCGGCGCCGAGTCGACCGGCACGACGACGCTCGCCGAGGACCTCACCGCGCTCCTCGGCCTGCCGACCGTCGCCGAGTTCGGCCGCGAGTGGTCCGCGGAGCGCCCGGGCGGCCTGGAGGCGCCGTGGCACACGGCCGAGTTCGACCTCGTCGCCCGCGAGCAGGCGCGCCGCGAGGACGACGCCGCGCGGCGCACGCCCGTCCCGCTGCTCGTCTGCGACACGGACGTGCTCGCCACGACCGTGTGGCACGAGCGCTACGTCGGTACGCCGTCGCCGACCGTCCGCGCGCTCGCGGCGACGCGCGTGCCCGACCTGTACCTGCTGACCGGCGACGAGATCCCGTTCGTGCAGGACGGCATGCGCGACGGCGAGCACGTGCGGCACGCGATGCAGGACCGGTTCCGCGCCGTGCTCGCCGAGCAGGAGGCGGCCGGGGGAGCGCCGTGGGTGGAGCTGCGCGGCGACCGGGCCACGCGGCTCGCGCACGCGGAGGCGCTGGTCCGGCCCCTCCTCGCCACGCCCCGGCCGCTCGCCGACCCGCTGCCGCAGGCCAACGGCGACGTCGTCCACCTGGGCGGTGTCCCCGTCCGCGTCGTCGACGGACGCGCCGTCGCGGCGGCGGCCGGGCCGGGCACCCGCGCGGGCGACACCGCCGCGGCGGTGCCCGTGGCGGCCGCGGGCCGCGTGCCACACTCCGACGCGTGAGCGCACCCGAGCCCGCCGCCGACGCCGGCCTGACGCACGTGTCCGCCGCCCCGACCCGGGCGGGGGTGCGGCGCACGGGCGACGCGGACGTGGCGCTCGACGTGGCGCACCTGTTCGCCGACGCGTCCGCGGGCGCCGCCGCACCGGCCGGCGCGCCCCTCGACGAGAAGCTGCGCCAGGCGTACTTCTGGATGGTCAACCACGCGATCATCAGCCCGCACTACGACCTGGAGTTCCACGACCCGCAGCGTCCGCGCACGGCGTTCCACGTCGGCGACTCGCGCGCCGCGGTCGAGCTGCCGACCGACCAGTCGTACTCGTCGTTCGTCCTGCTGCCGCTGCTCACGTTCGCCGTGCGGGGCCGCTGCCTGCTGGTCGGCGGGCCGGGGCGCGGCAAGACGGCGTCGGCGGTGCTGATGGGCGTCATCGCCGGCTACCCGGTGCGGGACGTGCGGCGCGCCATGCAGCACGGGCACCCGCAGCTGACCGTGCAGGACATGTTCGGCACGCCGCTGCCGCGGGACCTCATCGGCGCCGAGCGGCTGTCGGACATCGACGTCGCGTGGCGCTCGTGGCTCGGCATGCGCGTGAAGATCGTCGACGAGTACAACCGCATCCCCACGCGCACGCAGTCCGCCCTGCTGACCGTCCTCGCGGACGGGTACGTCGAGGTGTTCGACCAGGTCTACGAGACCGGGGCGTCCGCCTGGTACCTCACCGCGAACGACGACGCGGGCGGCGGCACGTTCCAGGTGGTCGACGCGCTGCGCGACCGCATCGACGTCGTCGTCACGGCGCTGGCCTTCAACAGCCGCTTCCTGGGCGACCTCGTCACGCGCGCCGAGCTCCGGCTGCGCCCCGAGGAGACCGTGCCCCCGGGCATCGTCTTCGACGCCGACGAGCACGACCGCGTGCACGCCGAGGTGCTGCGCGTGCCGTTCCCCGCGCCGGTCCGCCGGCGCCTGGAGCACTTCGCGGCCCAGCTCGAGCTGCTGGAGAGGGCCGCGTGGCAGCTCGAGTACCGCACCAAGGACACCGCCCGCCTGGCCGGGGTCGACCCGCACCTGCTCGCGGTCGCCGACGACGGCCGCGACCGCCGCGAGGACGTCGGCGCGCAGACCCTGACGGGTCTGTCGGTGCGCGCGCTGCAGTCGCTCATCTCCTACGCGAAGGCCATGGCGTACTTCCGCGGGAACGCCGAGGTGACCCTCGACGACCTGCGCGCCGTGCTGCCGTTCGTCCTGCACGACAAGCTGCAGCCGGACCTGCAGGCGCCCGCGTTCGACGACCCGGAGCGCGAGGCGCTGCGCACCGACCGCGTCTCGTGGATCCGGGACCTGTTCGACACCGCGTGCCGCCAGTACGACGCCGCGGGCCTCGACGACGACGACCCGGTGGGCGACGTGCTCGCCGAGCTGGCCCGCGGCCTGGACGGCGTCGACGAGCCGACCGTGCGCGAGCGCCTCGCCCGTGTCGAGGGCCTGCTGGGCCGCTGGGGCACCACGACGAAGCTGCACGGCGACGTCTACGAGGACGCCCTCGCGCTCAAGTACGCCCACCAGCGCTACTCGTCCTACCTGGAGTGGCTGCGCTGGAGCGGCGCGTGAGCGCAGCGGCCCTGCGGCCCGACGGTCCGCTGGGACGGACGCTGCGCGCGCACGCGGCGTCCGTCGACCCGTGGCTGCGCGCCGCGGCGGCCGCCGGGGCCCGGGCGGACGACGTGCGCGCCGCGCTGACCGACCTCGAGCCCGTGACGCCGCGTCTCGTGGACGCCGCGGACGGCGCCGCGGACGACGTCGAGCCCGGGACTCCCGCGCTGCTGGAGGTCGTGCGCGTGACGCTCGACCTCGTGGCCCGTGGGCGGTGGCGCGCCGGCCTCCCGCAGCGCGCCGCGGTCCTGAAGGTCCTGCCCGCGCTCGCGCCCTGGTGCCGGGCGCTCGGCGGCGCCGTCGTCGCACCGGTCGTCGCCGCCGCCGCGGTCGTGGGCCGCCGGGATGTGCTCGACCGCTGGACGGCCCTGCTCGCCGCGGCCCCGCCGCCGCCGTCCGCGGCGCTCGTCCGCCCGGCGCTGCTGGTCGCGGCGTGGCGGTGCGGGCTCGTCCGGTACCGGGACGCGGCGCTCGAGGCCGCCGCCGGGCTGCCCGCCGACGTCGTGCGCGCGCTGCTCGCGCTGCCCGCGGACGCGGACGTCGCGGCCCTGCTGGACCGGCACCGCTCCGACCGCTGGTGGTGGCCGGGAGCGCCCGCCGGTGCCGGTGTGCTGTCGCGTGCGGGCGGGTTCACCGCGTGGGGCGGCCCGTGGCTGACGCCGCCCCGCGCCGTGGTCGCCGGGCCCACCGGGTGGGGAGCGGTCGCGGACGGGTACCGGTGGTCGGTGCTGGCCGACGTCCACGGGTCCGCCGTCGTGCGCCTGGCACCCCACACGGACGAGCCGTGGGGAGCCGGCCCGGAGCGTGCCGTGCCGGCTGCGCTGCCGGTGCCCTGGACGGACGAGGTCACGGGCGCCGCACCGGACCCGCACGACCCCGCGCTCGTGCTCGTGAGCCGGGCCCACTCGTACGCGCTCGACGTCGTGCGGCTCGCCGCCGCGGACGGGGCAGCGTGAGCGCGGCCGGCCCCGGCGGCGTCCCCGCACCGGGGCTGCGCGTGACGCAGGCGGAGCTCGACGCCCTCGCGGAGGCGTGGCGCGCCCGCTGGCCCGACGCCCTCGCCGCCTGGGGGCGCGCCTCGCGCATGCACCCGCCCGTGCTGCACACGTCGCCGGTGCCGGGTGCCCGCTCGTTCGCCTGGTACGACACCCGTCGGGTCGAGGTCCACGCGGACCTCGTCCACGCGCTCGCCCTGGGCGTCGAGGACCACGCGCTCGCCGTGCTGGCCCACGAGGTGGGCCACCACCTGCTCGCCCCCGTCGACCGACGCACCGGCCTGCGCATCGCCGCGCGCGTGCGCGCCGGCCTCGTGGACCAGGACCACCTGGTCGGCGTCGTCGCGAACCTGTGGTGCGACCTGCTCGTCAACGACCGGCTGCAGCGGACGGGCGGGGCGGACTGGGCGGCCACCTGGCGGGCGCTCGCACCGGCGTCGGACCCGCTGATGGCGCTCGTCCTGCGGGCGGACGAGATGCTCTGGCACCAGCCGCGCGGCTCGCTCACCGGCCCCGGCGTCGACGTCGACGAGGGCGCGGCGTGGCTGTGCGCGCGCCTCGTGCGCGCCTACGCGCGCGACCCCGTCGGCGGTGCGGCGGGGTTCGCCAGCCTCGTGCGCACGGCGCTGCCGGAGGACGCGCTGCGCGACCTCGACGTGCGCCGCCTGCGCCTCGTCGTGTGCGGGGACGCGGACGAGGGCACCGGCCTGCCCGCCGGGCTGGCCGGCGACCCGTCCCTCGCGGCGCCCGTGCTGCACCCGTCGCTCGACCCGGCCGTGGTGGGCGACGTGACCGGCGGTGCCACCGGCACCGCCGACGAGGACGTGCAGCCCCCCGTGGCCGACGCGTCCGCGCCCGGCTCCGCGCACGGCACCCTCGGCAGCACGCTCCTGCCCGGCGACCTGCACGCGGTGCTCCTGGCCCTCGGCGACACCACCTCGCTCGAGGACGTCGCGATCGCCTGGTACCGCGACCGCGCGGCCGCGTACCTCGTGCCGTTCCCGGTCGAGCGGACGCCCGGCGTGCCGGAGCACCTGGTCGGCGGCTACGACACCTGGGAGGTCGGCGACGACCTGGCCGACGTGGACTGGACCGGCACGGTCACGGCGTCGCCGGTGGTCCTGCCGGGCGTGACGACCGTCCGCCGCGAGGTGCTCGACGACGCGCCCGCGCTCGCGAGGGAGACACCCGTCGACCTCGACCTCTACCTCGACTCGTCCGGCTCGATGCCGGACCCGAAGCGGTTCTCCGCCATCGCGCTCGCGGGCGCGGTGCTCGCCCTGTCCGCGCTGCGCGTCGGCGCGCGCGTCCAGGCGACGACGTGGAGCGGCCCGCACCAGGTGGCGGGGACGGACGGGTTCACGCGGGACCCCGAGGCGGTGCTGCGGGCGGTCGTGGCGCACTTCGGCGGCGCCACCGCGTTCCCGCTGGGCGTCCTGCGGCGCACCTACCTGGGCGACGACGGCCGTCCGCCGGCCGCGACGCGGCCCACGCACATCGCGGTGGTGTCGGACGACGGGGCGCGCACGATGCTCGCCGACGCGTCCCCAGACGGCGACGGTCCGACCCCGCTGGCGGTGCAGGCGCTCGAGCGCGCCGGCGGGGGCGGCTCGCTGCTGCTCGACGTGCCGGAGGGGTGGCGCTCGCGGACGGAGGCGGGGCTGCCCGCCGGCTACGACGTCCACTGGGTCGGGGCGGACACGGACCTGGTGGACTTCGCGCGCGACTTCGCGCGGCGCACGTACGCGAGGACGCCCGGACCGCGGTCGGCCGGCGCGACGGGAGGGTCACGATGAGCGACGTCACCCCGGACGAGGCCACGGGGCGCCTCCCGTCGAGCGTCGTCCCCGGCGAGCGGAGGGACGGCCCGCCGCTCGCGGTGCTGCTGCACCGGCTGACCTCGTGCCCGGCCGACCTCCTGGACCCGCAGGTGCACGCGACCGCGGCGGTCGCCGACCTCGCGGTCGCGCTGGACGGCACGGTGCTCGACCCCGCCTGGCTGCGCCACCTGGACGAGCGGCTCGCGCCCGGCACGCCCGTGGGCCGCGACGCGGCCGCCCTCGCGCTGCTCGCGTCGTGGCTGGTCGCGGACCCCGCCCTGCGCGGCACGCCCGGAGCACGGGACGCAGCGGCCCGGGCGGGCGGCACGGGCGGCTGGCTGCTGCGCGTCGTCGACGCCCTGCCGCGCGTGCTCGCCGGGCTGCGCGCGGGCCCGGCCTGGCTCGCGCAGGACGGCCCGCGCGAGGAGCTCGCCCGCGCGTTCCTCGCCGTCGCGGGGCTGCGGCCGGCGGGTGAGGACGACGACCTCGCGGCGGACGCCTGGGCCGCGGTCAGCACGGCACACCAGCGCGTCCTGACGGCGCAGATGGCGCAGGAGCAGGAGCGTGCCCGCGAGCTCGCCGCGCGGCTGGCGGAGCAGCGGGCGAAGGAGGCGGCGGCGCAGTATGCGAACTACTGACGGCGACGCGCGGGACGCCGCCGGCGCCGGGAGCGCCGACCCGGCGCCCGACCTGACCGCACCGGACGGCCTGCTGGCGGAGTACGCACCGATGGGGGCGGCGACGCTCGCCGACGCCGAGCGGTGGCCGAGCCTGCCCGCGTCCGACCTGGCGCGTGTCGCGCGGGCCCGGGCGCACCCGGCTGCCCCGGTGTGGGTGCACGAGACCGGCGACCGCCTGGACGAGGCGGACCTGCGCGCCCTCGGCGGCCGCCACGCAGCGCCGACCGACGCCGGGGGCGGACGCACCGCGGCGCCGGACGACCCGCCCACCTGGGTCGCCGACCTCGTCGCACGCGCCCACGCCGTCGTGCCGCGGTACCGCCGGGCGGCGCGCGCGGGCACGAGCGGACCCACGACACCGCTGGCCGACCTGCCCCGGGTGACGCGCGCCGACCTCGTCGCGGACCTCGCCGCGCACGTGCCCGTCGACGTGCCGCTCGACCGGGTCCTGGAGGGCACGAGCTCGGGCAGCACGGGCGCGGCGCTGCGCGTGCCGCTGCACCCGCGCGCGGTCGCCTCGGACCTGCTCCTGCTGCACGGGCTCGTCACCGCGGCGGGCGCCCGCTGGGAGGCGGACGCGGACCGGCTCGCCCTGCTCAACCTCGTCGACCAGCGGACGGCCTTCACGTACGTCTCCGCGATGTCGGCGTTCCCGCGGCCTGCCGGCATCCCGGTGCCGCTGATGGCCCGGGCGAACCTGGACCCGTCGGCGTGGCGGGCGCCGGGCGACCGCGAGCGGTGGCTCGCCGCGGTCGACCCGCAGGTGGTGAGCACGAGCGCGCTGCCGCTGCTGCACCTGCTGGAGCTCGCGGCGGAGGGTCTCGACCTGCATCCCGTCGCGGTCGTCAACGGCGCCACGCACGTCACGCCGGCGGTGCGTGCGGCGGTGCGCGCCACGTGGGACGTGCCCCTCGTGGACCTGTACGGCCTGCGAGAGACGGGTCCCGTGGCCGCGGCGCTCGACGACGGCGACCACGTGCTCGTCGACCGGCGCGTGCACGTCGAGGTGCTCGACGCCGACGGGGTGCCGGTGCCCGAGGGCGTGCGCGGCGAGGTCGTGGTCACGGTCGACGAGAACCCGTACCTGCCGCTGCTGCGCTACCGGACCGGTGACCACGCCGTCCTGCGCCGGGACGCACGCGGCACGGTGCTGGTCGGCCTCGAGGGACGCGCACCCGTGCGGTTCGCCGACGCGTCGGGGCGGTGGCGGCCGTCGGTGGACGCGACGCAGGTGCTGCAGGCGGCGGGCCTGCTCGCGTGGCACCTGCACCAGGCCGCGGACGGCGCCGTCCGGCTCGTGGCCGTGCCCGGGCACGCGGGTGCGGCGGACGCGGCGGCGCGCGCGGTGCGCGACTGGCTCGGCCGCCCCGTGGAGCTCGACGTGCGGGACCGGCCGGAGCGCGCGGAGGGCAAGCCGCACCGCTTCACGACCGACCTCGACGCCGCCACCCGCGCACCCTGACGGCGCCGGTGACCGCGCCGGTGACCGCGACGGCCCCGCGCCGGCGACGGCGCCGGCACCGCGTCCGGGGGAGACTCGGGGCATGACGACGACGGGTGGGGCGGGCGCGGCGGCGACGCCGGCGACGGGGGAGCAGGCCGACGGGCAGGACCTCCCGCCGGACCGCGAGGTGCTGGACTGGGCGCTGTTCGGCGAGGCGTCTCGGGAGCTCGCGCAGGCCGTCGTGGACTCCGGCTTCGTGCCGGACGTCGTCGTCGCGGTCGCGCGGGGCGGGCTGCTGCCGGGCGGGTCGCTCGCGTACGCGCTGGGGACCAAGGGCGTCGGGACGCTCAACGTCGAGTTCTACACGGGCGTCGACTCGCGCCTGCCGGAGCCGCAGGTGCTGCCGCCGCTGCTCGACGTCGACGCGCTGCACGGCATGCGTGCGCTGGTCGTCGACGACGTCGCGGACACCGGCGAGACGCTCGCGCTCGTGCAGCGCCTGGTCGCGCAGCACTGCGCGGAGGCGCGCTCCGCGGTCCTGTACGCCAAGCCGCGCTCGGTGATCGACCCGGACTACGTGTGGCGTCGCACCGACCGGTGGATCACGTTCCCGTGGTCGGCGCTGCCGCCGGTCACGCCGGCGTCGTCGGACGCCAGCGGGAGTCGTCGTTGACCCACGCGTAGTACAGGCCGATGAGCAGGCCGCCGCCGACGAAGTTGCCGACGAGCGCCAGCGCGACGTTGCCGGCGGCGAGCCCGAGGTCGAGGCCCTCGCGCAGCCCGACGATCGAGAACAGCACGGTGTTGGCGACCGAGTGCTCGAGGCCGAGGAACGCGAAGATGAAGACGGACACGATCATGACCAGCGACTTCGTCAGGTCGTCCTTGATGAGCCCGTTGTAGACGAGCAGCATCGCCAGGTTGATGCAGAAGTTGCACAGCACCGCGCGCACGAGCAGGTCGACCCAGCCGACCGGGCCGGCGGACACGTACGCGAGCTTGTGGTCGACGGAGGCGAGCATCTGGTCGAGCGCGGCGCCGTCGACGAGCGTGGAGAACCGCACCAGGAGGGCCACGAACAGCCCGCCGACGAGGTTGCCCAGGTAGCACAGACCGAGCAGCCGCAGCGCGCGGCGCCAGGTCGTGCGCCGGTGGTAGGCGCCGATCGAGACGATCATCATGTTGGAGGTCAGCAGCTCGGACCGCGAGTAGTAGATGAAGACCAGCGCCCACCCGAACGCCACGGCCCCGACGATCCGGCCGAGCGGCTGCAGCGACGTCCCGGCCGCCTCGACCGACGCGAACGCGGCGACCACCGCGTAGTACGTGGCGTACAGCAGCCCGATGATGACGCCCGCCATCGCCGCCCGCTGCAGGTACCGGCGCGCGAGGCGACCGGACATGGTCGTCTTCGTCTCGAGCGCGTCGAGGACGGTGCTGATGAAGTGCCGGCCGGGGAAGAGCCCGGCGAGCGGGTCGAGCGCGGGGGCGTTCACGCAGGTCAGGCTTCCACAGCCGGTGTGGGCCCGCAGCGGACCTCCCGCCGTTGCGCCGGCCCTCAGCCGGAGACGCGTGCGGTGAGCCCGAGCCGGTCGAGCAGCCGCGGCGCGAGGTCGGCGACGTCGTGCAGCACCTCCGCGGCCCCGGCCCGCCGCAGCTCGTCCTCGCCGCCGTAGCCCCAGGCGACGCCGACGCAGGCGACACCGTGGGCGGCGGCACCGGCGACGTCGTGCTCGCGGTCGCCGACCATGAGGGTACGTGCGGGGTCGACCGGTGCGGTCGCGGCCAGCGCGGCGAGCGCGTGCGCCACGACGTCGGCCTTGGTGGACGGGACGTCCAGCGGTGCGCCGGCCACGAGCTCGAGGTGCGTGTCGAGGGCGAGGTGCGCGCAGATCGGGACGGCGAACACCTCCGGCTTGCTGGTCGCCACGGCGAGGCGGACGCCGGCGGCGGTGAGCGCGGCGAGCTGGGCCGGCACCCCGTCGTACACGTGGTTCTCCCACATCAGGCCGCCGCGGTACGCGGTGCGGTAGGCCGCGACGGCGTCCGGCACGCGGTCCGCCGGCACGCCGTGCGCCGCGAACGAGTCGCCGAGGGGCGGGCCGACGAACCGGCGCAGCGTGGGCTCGTCGGGCGTCGGCAGTCCGAGCGCCCCGTACGCGGCGCGCACCGACGCCGCGATGCCGGGGTAGGAGTCGGTGAGCGTCCCGTCGAGGTCGAGCAGGACGACGGGCCGTGCCTCGGAAGGGGTCACGCGGTGCGCCGGCCGGCGTCCGTGAGCCCGAGCCGGTCGAGCAGCCGCGGCGCGAGGTCCGCGACGTCGTGCACGACCTCCGCCGCCCCGGCCCGCCGCAGCTCGTCCTCGCCGCCGTAGCCCCAGCCCACGCCGACGCACGCGATGCCGTGCTCGTGCGCACCCTCGACGTCGTGCTCGCGGTCGCCGACCATCACGGTGCGTGCGGGGTCGTGCGCGACGCCGGTGTGCTCGCGCACCCACGCCAGCGCGCGGCCCATGATCTGCCCCTTGGACTCCGACTCGTCGTCGGGGGCGCCGACGACCGCGTCGAGCAGCGGGGTCAGGCCGACCTCCGCGCAGATGGGCAGCGCCCACGTGGCCGGCTTGGCCGTGGCGACGACGAGCAGCGCGCCGGCCTCCCGCAGCGTGCGCAGCGCCTCCGGGATGCCGTCGAAGACCGTCGTGTCCCACACGCCGACACGGCCGAAGTGCTCGTTGTAGACGGCGATCGCGTCCTCGAGGTTCTCGGCGGCGACGCCGTGCGCGGGGAACGAGCGGCCGATGGGCGGGCCGATGAACGTGCGCATCGCGGCCTCGGTCGGCGCGGGCACGCCCAGGTGGGCGTAGGCGGCGCGGACCGACGACAGGACGCCGGGCGCGGAGTTCATGAGGGTGCCGTCGAGGTCGAGCAGGACGAGCGGGCGGGCGGGGGCGGGGGGCGGCGTGGTCATCACCGCCATTGTCCTCGACGCGCGTGACCGCCTCGCGGCTACCATGGGACGCACAGGCGTCGACCCGGCCATCACCGGTGAGCCTCCGGAAGAACGGGACACGCACCCTCGTGGTGCGGGTCCTCAGTAGAACCGGACGGGGCAGGCCCGTCACAGCCGCAGCGAGAGTGGTCCGTGCGCCCCGGTGCGCGGGCAAGCGAGGTGGTACCGCGGTGCCGGCCGGGTCGTCCGGGCGTCGTCGTCCTCGTGGTCCGACACGTGCGCACCGTGTGCGCGAGACCAGGAGCACCGCCCGTGGCGTACCCGCTGCACCGCCCCGAGACCCCCGTCCCGGCGTCGCCGGACCTGCCCGCGCTCGAGCGCGACGTCCTCGCGCACTGGGAGGCCGACGGCACGTTCCCGGCGTCGGTCGACCAGCGCCCCGCGGGCGAGGGCGGCGCCAACGAGTACGTCTTCTACGACGGCCCGCCGTTCGCCAACGGCCTGCCGCACTACGGCCACCTGCTCACCGGGTACGCCAAGGACGTCGTCCCGCGCTTCTGGACGATGCGCGGCAAGCGCGTCGAGCGCCGGTTCGGCTGGGACACGCACGGCCTGCCCGCCGAGCTCGAGGCGGAGCGCGTCCTCGGCATCACCGACAAGGCGCAGATCGACGAGATGGGCATCGCCGCGTTCAACGAGGCGTGCCGCACGTCGGTGCTGACCTACACGAAGGAGTGGCAGGAGTACGTCACGCGCCAGGCGCGCTGGGTCGACTTCGAGCACGACTACAAGACCCTCGACCCGACGTTCATGGAGTCGGTGATCTGGGCGTTCAAGCAGCTCTACGACAAGGGCCTCGCGTACGAGGGCTACCGCGTGCTGCCGTACTGCTGGCGCGACGAGACCCCGCTGAGCAACCACGAGCTGCGCATGGACGACGACGTGTACGCGTCGCGCCAGGACCCCGCGCTCACGGTCGGGTTCCGCCTCGAGTCGGGCGAGCTGCTGCTCATCTGGACCACGACCCCGTGGACGCTGCCGTCCAACCTCGCCGTCGCGGTGGGGCCGGAGATCGAGTACGTCGTCGTCGAGCCGCAGCAGGGCTCGCCGTTCGCCGGGACGCACCCGGGCGAGCGCGTGGTGCTGGCCGCCTCACGCCTGGCCGCGTACGCCCGCGAGCTCGGCGACGAGCCGACGGTGGTGGCACGCCTGACGGGAGCCGACCTCGTGGGGCGCCGGTACACGCCGCCGTTCGACTTCTTCCTCGGCCACGAGAACGCCCACCAGGTGCTCTCCGGCGACTTCGTCACCACCGAGGACGGCACGGGCGTCGTGCACCTGGCGCCGGCGTTCGGCGAGGACGACATGGCCGCGTGCGACGCCGCGGGCATCCCGCCGGTCGTCCCGGTCGACTCCAAGGGCCGCTTCACCGCGCTCGTGCCGGACTACGCCGGCGTGCAGGTGTTCGAGGCGAACAAGCAGATCATCGCCGACCTCAAGGCGGCGTCCGGCCCGCTCGAGCGCGCGGCCGCCGGCGTGCGTCCCGCGCTCGTGCGGCACGAGACCTACGAGCACTCCTACCCGCACTGCTGGCGCTGCCGGAACCCGCTCATCTACAAGGCCGTGTCGTCGTGGTTCGTCCGCGTGTCCGCGTTCAAGGACCGCATGGTCGAGCTGAACAAGGAGATCACCTGGATCCCCGGGCACATCCAGGAGGGCCAGTTCGGCAAGTGGCTCGAGAACGCCCGGGACTGGTCGATCAGCCGCAACCGGTACTGGGGCACGCCCATCCCGGTGTGGGTCTCGGACGACCCGGCGTACCCGCGCGTCGACGTCTACGGCTCCTTCGCGGAGATCGAGGCGGACTTCGGCCGCGTGCCCACGAACGACGCCGGCGAGCCCGACCTGCACCGCCCGTACGTCGACGACCTGACGCGTCCCAACCCGGACGACCCGACGGGCCGCTCGACGATGCGCCGCATCCCGGACGTGCTCGACGTGTGGTTCGACTCGGGGTCGATGCCGTTCGCGCAGGTGCACTACCCGTTCGAGAACCGCGAGTGGTTCGAGCACCACTACCCGGGCGACTTCATCGTCGAGTACATCGGCCAGACGCGCGGCTGGTTCTACACGCTGCACGTGCTGGCGACGGCGATCTTCGACCGCGCCGCGTTCCGCAACGTCATGTGCCACGGCATCGTCCTCGGCGACGACGGCCGCAAGGCCAGCAAGTCGCTGCGCAACTTCCCCGACCCGGCCGAGATGTGGGACCGGTACGGGTCGGACGCCGTGCGCTGGAACCTCATGTCGTCCTCGATCCTGCGCGGCGGGAACCTCGTCGTGTCGGAGGAGGGGATCCGCGACGGCGTGCGCCAGGTGCTGCTGCCGCTGTGGAGCACGTACTACTTCTTCACGCTCTACGCCGGTGCGGCGGACGACGGGCGGGGGTACGTCGCGCGCCCGGTCGACGCCGCACGTGCTGCCGGGCTGCCCCCGATGGACCGGTACCTGCTGGCCCGCACGGACCGGCTCGTCGCCCGCCTCACCGAGCAGCTCGAGGCCTACGACATCCCGGCGGCGTGCGAGTCGGTGCGCGAGCACCTCGACGTGCTGACGAACTGGTACGTGCGCACGCAGCGGGACCGGTTCTGGTCGGAGGACGCCGACGCGTTCGACACGCTGTGGACCGCGCTCGAGCGGCTCACGCGCGTCATGGCGCCGCTTGCGCCGCTGGTCACCGAGGAGGTGTGGCGCGGCCTGACGGGCGCGCGCAGCGTGCACCTCACGGACTGGCCGACGGCCGGGGAGGCGCTCGTCCGCGACGACGCGCTCGTCGCCGCGATGGACGAGGTGCGTGCCGTCGTGTCCGCCGCGCTCGGGCTGCGCAAGGCGCACCAGGTGCGCGTGCGCCAGCCGCTGCGCCGGCTCACCGTCGCGGTGGCGGACCCGGCGGCGCTCGCGCCGTACACGGACCTGCTCGCCGCGGAGCTCAACGTCAAGCACGTCGACACGGTCACGGCCGACCTGGCCACGGCGCAGGGCTTCGGCATCACGCAGCGCCTCGCGGTCAACGCCCGCGCGGCCGGCCCGCGCCTGGGCCGCGGCGTGCAGGCGGTCATCAAGGCCGCCCGCGCGGGCGCGTGGCGCCAGGACGGGGACGCGGTCGTGGTGACGACCGACGACGGCGACGTCGCGCTCGAGGCGGCCGAGTACGAGCTGACGACCGTGGTCGCCGGCGGCGAGGGCGGCGACGCGACCGTGGCGGCGACCGTGCTGCCGGGCGGGTCGTTCGTCGTGCTCGACCTCGCGCTCGACGACGCGCTGCGCGCCGAGGGGTACGCGCGCGACGTCGTGCGGGCCGTCCAGGACGCGCGCAAGGCCGCCGGGCTGCACGTCGCCGACCGCATCGACCTCACGCTCACCGTGCCGGCCGACCAGGTCGCCGCGGTCGAGGCGCACCGGGAGTTCGTCGCGGCGGAGACGCTCGCGACGGGGCTGTCGGTGGTGCCGGGGGACGGCGCGCTCCAGGTGCACGTCGCGCGGGCGGGGGTCCAGGCGTGAGCCCGGCACGGCCCGGCGGCGCGGACCACCTGCGGGACGCGGCGGCGCGCGCCGCCCGGGAGGCGGCCGACGAGGTGTACCGCGGCATCCTCGCGCGGGCGCCCGAGCACGACATCGACCCCGAGCTGTCCCGCGTGCGGGCGGTGCTCGAGCTGCTGGGCGACCCGCAGCGGGCGTTCCGCTCGGTCCACCTGACGGGCACGAACGGCAAGACGTCGACCGCCCGCATGGTCGAGCGGCTGCTGCGCGAGCACGGCCTGCGCACGGGCCGGTTCACCAGCCCGCACCTCACCCGCGTCAACGAGCGGATCGCGATCGACGGCGAGCCGATCAGCGACGAGCGGTTCGTCGAGGTGTGGCAGGACGTCGCGCCCTACGTGCACATGGTCGACGCACGGTCGGCCGAGCGCGGCGAGCCGCGGCTGTCGTTCTTCGAGGTGTTCGTCGTCATGGCGTACGCCGCGTTCGCGGACGCACCGGTCGACGTCGCCGTGGTCGAGGTGGGCATGGGCGGGCGCTGGGACGCCACGAACGTGCTCGACGCCGAGGTCGCGGTCATCACGCCCGTCGCGATGGACCACGAGCGCTACCTCGGGCACAGCCTGGTCGAGATCGCGTCCGAGAAGGTCGGCATCGTCAAGGACGGCGCCACGCTCGTGCTCGCGCAGCAGACCGAGGACGTGGACGGCGTCGTGCTGACGGCGGCGGCGGAGCGCGGCGCACGCGTCGTGCGCGAGGGCGTCGACGTCTCCGTGGTCGAGCGGCAGGTCGCCGTCGGCGGCCAGCTGGTCGCGCTGCGCGGCATGGGCGGCGTCTACACCGACGTCTACCTGCCACTGCACGGGGCCCACCAGGCGCACAACGCGCTCCTGGCGCTCGTCGCGACCGAGGCGCTGCTGACCGGTGGCGCCGCGCTCGACGGCGACGTGGTCGGCGCCGCGTTCGCGGACGCCACGTCGCCCGGCCGGCTCGAGGTCGTGCGCTCGAGCCCCACGGTCATCGTGGACGGCGCGCACAACCCCGCCGGCACCGAGGCGCTCGTCGCGGGCGTCGAGGAGGCCTTCGCGTTCCAGCGCCTCGTCGGCGTGGTCGGCGTCATGGCCGACAAGGACCCCGAGGGCATGCTGTCGGTGCTCGAGCCGGTGCTCGACGAGGTGGTGGTCACGCAGGCGTCGTCCGAGCGCGCGCTCGACGTCGACGACCTCGCGGAGATCGCGGTCGAGGTCTTCGGCGAGGACCGCGTGCACGTCGCGCCCCGCCTGCCCGACGCGATCGACGTCGCCGTGCAGCGCGCCGAGGGGGAGGTCGAGCGCGGTGCCGGCGTGCTGGTCACCGGCTCGATCCTGCTCGTCGCCGAGGCGCGCGTGCTGCTCGGGCGCGACTGACCCGACGGCCGGGCGGCCCACGCACGGGTGCCGCCCGGCCGTCCGCCTTGACCGGCGTCCAGGGGCGTCGTTAGGTGGGCCGTGCGGGACGCCGGCGCCCCGCCCGCACGTCGTGCGCCGACCCGCCCCGCTGGGGGCCACGTGGAGGAGGACGCGAGTGAAGAAGCTCATCAACGACCCGCAGGACGTCGTCGTCGAGTCGGTCGAGGGCTTCGGCCTCGCCCACGCCGACCTCGTGCAGGTGCACCGCGACCCGCTGTTCGTGGCGCGCGCCGCCGGCACGGTGCCCGGCAAGGTCGGGCTCGTCAGCGGCGGCGGCAGCGGGCACGAGCCCCTGCACGCGGGCTTCGTGGGCGTCGGCATGCTCGACGCCGCCGTGCCGGGCGCGATGTTCACGTCGCCGACGCCCGACCAGGTCGCCCCGGCGTTCGCCGCCGCCGACGGCGGCGCGGGTGTCCTGGCGATCGTCAAGAACTACACGGGCGACGTCCTCAACTTCGAGACCGCCGCCGAGCTCGCGGAGGCCGACGGCGTCACCGTGCGCACCGTCCTGGTGAACGACGACGTCGCCGTCGAGGACTCCCTCTACACGGCGGGCCGGCGCGGGGTCGCGGGCACCGTCGCCGTCGAGAAGATCGCGGGCGCGGCCGCCGAGCGCGGTGACGACCTCGACGCGGTCGCGGCCGTGGCGGAGCGCGTCGTCGCGAACGTGCGGTCGATGGGCGTCGCGCTCACCGCGTGCACCGTCCCGCACGCGGGGCGCCCGAGCTTCGACCTGCCCGAGGACGAGATCGAGGTCGGCATCGGCATCCACGGCGAGCCCGGGCGGCGCCGCGTGCCCATGGCCCCGGCCGACGAGGTCACGGAGATGCTGCTGACCCCCGTGGTCGAGGACCTGGGCCTGGCGGGCGGCGAGCAGGTGCTGCTGCTCGTCAACGGCATGGGCGGGACGCCCGCCTCCGAGCTGTACGTCGTCTATCGTCGGGCACGCGCGTTGCTCGCGGAGCGCGGGGTCGAGGTGACCCGCTCGCTCGTCGGCAACTACGTGACTTCGCTGGAGATGCAGGGTGCGTCGGTCACCGTCCTGCGTCTGGACGACGAGCTGACCGCGCTCTGGGACGCCCCCGTGCACACCGCCGCGCTGCGCTGGTGACGGCGGTCGTCGCCGTGGGCGCCCGACGTGAGGAGGAGGGCCGATGACCCTGGACGTGGCGTGGGCGCTGGACTGGGTGCGCCGGTCGGCGGCGACCGTGACGGAGCACCGCGACGAGCTCGTCGAGCTCGACCGCCTCATCGGCGACGGCGACCACGGCGAGAACCTCGCGCGCGGCTTCGCGGCCGTCGTCGGCCGGCTCGAGGCGCTGCCGGAGCCGCCGGCCCAGGTCGGCGACGTCCTGCGGCTCGTGGCGACGACCCTCATGTCGACCGTGGGCGGCGCGGCCGGGCCGCTGTACGGCACCGCGTACCTGCGGGCGTCGAAGGCCACGGCGACCGGGGTGCTGGACAGCGACGGGGTCGTGGCGATGCTCGAGGCCGCGCTCGACGGCGTCGTCACGCGGGGCCGGGCCGGGCCGGGGGAGAAGACGATGGTCGACGCGTGGACGCCGGCGGTCGCGGCCGCAGTCGAGGCCGCGGACCAGGGCGCGCCGCCGTCCGAGGTGCTGGCGTCGGCCGCGCGCGCCGCCCACGACGGCGCCGAGGCCACCGTGCCGCTCGTCGCGACGAAGGGCCGCGCGAGCTACCTGGGGGAGCGGTCGGCGGGTCATCTCGACCCCGGTGCGCGCTCGAGCGAGCTGCTCCTGGTGGCGGCCGCCGAGGCGGCGGCGGCGGCGGACTGACGCGGACCGGTGGACACGCGCGACGACGACGTCGCGCGACGGGCGAGAAGGAGGGGAGCCGTCGATGGCTCGACGATGGGCGCAGGTGGCGCTCGTGCTGGTGTCGCACTCGCGTGCGCTCGCGGAGGGCGCCGCGGAGGTCGCGGGGCAGATGGCGCCGGGCGTGCTGATCGTGCCGGCGGGCGGCCTCGACGACGGCGGCATCGGGACCAGCTACGCCCGCGTCGAGCAGGCGGTGGCGCAGGCGTCGGCGGACGGGCGCGCGGTCGTGGTGCTCACCGACCTGGGCTCGGCCGTCATGACGACCGAGTCGGTGCTCGACATGGCGGACGCCGGGCTGGCCGACCGGGTCCGGCTCGCGGACGCGCCGTTCGTCGAGGGTGCCGTGGCCGCGGGCGTCACCGCGCACGGCGGCGGCGACCTCGCGGCGGTGCTCGCGTCGGCGCACGACGCGGGCGGGACGTTCGCCGGCTGGGCGCCCGGGCAGGGCGAACCGGCGTCCGGCGACGGTCCCGCGGTCGTCGACGGCGGGTCCGCGCAGGCGGACGCCGACGGCGTCGTCCGGGGGTCCGCCGTGCTGCGCAACCGCCTCGGGCTGCACGCGCGCCCGGCCGCGGTGCTGGCGCGCGCGCTCGCGGCGTACGACGCGCGCGTCCGCGTGAACGGCGCGAACGGGGCCAGCGTCCTGGAGCTCATGAAGCTCGGCGCGCAGCAGGGCGACCGCCTCGACGTGGTGGCCGAGGGGCCGCAGGCGGCGGACGCGGTGCACCGGCTGGTCACCGCCGTCGAGGAGGGGTTCGGCGAGGAGTAGCGCGTCCCCGGCCATGTCGCCTACGAAAGTGCATTGACTGCAAAGTTGCAGTCGGTGCAAGATGAGGTCATGACTCCCGCGCCGCCGACCGTCGGCACCCCCGCGTCCGACGCGCACGGCCCCGGTGCGCCTGCGCCCGGCACCCCGGCGCCGGGCCTGCGCGAGCGCAAGAAGGCCGCCCGCCGTGCCGCGCTCGTCGACGCCACGCACCGCCTCGTGGCGGAGCACGGCCTCGACGCGGTGACCGTCGAGATGGTCTGCGCCGAGGCCGGCGTCGCGCCGCGCACGTTCTTCAACTACTTCGCGACCAAGGACGACGCGGTGCTCGGCCACTCGCCGTGGACGCTCGACGCGGGTGCTGCCGCCGTGTTCGCCGCCGGCGGCCCGTCCGGGCACCTGCTCGACGACCTCGTGAGCCTGCTCGCACCCGTCCTCGGCGACCCGCCGCTCGGGCGCGAGCGGATGCACCGGGCCATCGAGCTCGCGTCCGTGCACCCGCGCCTCATGGCGCACCACGTGGCGTGGATGGACCAGCAGAAGGACCGGCTGCTCGAGGTCGTCCGCTCGCGGCTCGGCGACGGCTCGCCGCACCTCGCGGACACGGTGACGGGTCTGGTCCTCGTCCTCGTGCACAGCACGTTCGTGCGGTGGGAGGCCGAGGGCGGCACGGGCGACGCCGAGGCGCACGCCCGTGCGGTCGTCGCCGACATCCGGGCGGTCGTCACCGCCTGACCTCGCCCGCACCGACCGATCACCCCCCGCCCGGCCGCCCCGCACCCGCGGCCCGGACGGGCGCGTCCGCACCACCCGACCACGGCAGCGTCGCCGCCACCGACCACCCCACCACCAGAAGGACGAGGCACCCCATGGCCGGCACCGCCACCGCACCGAGCCGCGCGGACGACGCGCCGCTCGTCGTGCTCACGCCACGCACCGTGTGGCTCATCTTCGGCGCGCTCATGGCGTCGATGTTCCTGTCGTCGCTCGACCAGTCCATCGTCGGCACCGCGATGCCGACGATCGTCGGCGAGCTCGACGGCGTCGAGCACCAGGGCTGGGTCGTGACGGCCTACATCCTGGCCATCGCGATCGTCATGCCGCTGTACGGCAAGTTCGGCGACCTGTGGGGCCGGCGCTGGCCGTTCCTCTTCGCCATCGGCCTGTTCACCGTGGCGTCCGCCGGGGCCGGGTTCGCCGGCTCCTTCGAGGCCCTCGTCGCCTGGCGCTTCGTGCAGGGCCTCGGCGGCGGCGGCCTCATGATCCTGTCGCAGGCGATCATCGCCGACGTCGTGCCCGCCAAGGAGCGCGGCAAGTACCTCGGCCCGATGGGCGCGCTGTTCGGCATCGCGGCCGTCATCGGCCCGCTGCTCGGCGGCCTCTTCACCGACCACGCCGACTGGCGCTGGGCCTTCTGGATCAACATCCCGATCGGCGTCGCCGCGTTCGTCGTCGCGTGGATGACGCTCAAGCTGCCGTCGCGCCGCTCGGAGCGCCCCGTCGACGTCGCGGGCATCTTCTTCCTCGTCGTCGCGACCTCGGGCCTCGTGCTCGCCACGAGCTGGGAGTCCTTCAGCGGCGGCACCGGCTACGACTGGACGGACCTGCGGCTGCTCGGCCTGGTCGTCGGCACGCTCGTCGCGATCGCCGCGTTCGTCGCGGTCGAGCTGCGCGCCGTCGAGCCGATCCTGCCGCTGCGCCTGTTCCGCAACCCGACCTTCACCATCGCGACGGCCATCGGCCTCGTGCTCGGCATGGGCATGTTCTCCGCGCTGGCGTTCCTGCCGACGTTCTTGCAGATGGCGACCGGCGCGGGCGTGACCCAGTCCGGCTTCCTCATGCTGCCGATGATGGCGGGCGTCATGATCACGGCCATCGGCTCCGGCATCGCGATCACGCGGACCGGCCGCTACAAGGCGTTCCCGGTCGCCGGGCTCGCGATCACGACGCTCGGCCTCATGTGGCTGACCCGCCTCACCGGTGACATGTCGATGTGGCTGTTCGGCGCGATGATCTTCGTCCTCGGCGCCGGCATGGGCCTGGTCATGCAGACCGTCGTGCTCGCGGTGCAGAACTCCGTCGACCCGTCGGAGATCGGCACGGCCACGAGCGCGAACAACTTCTTCCGCGAGATCGGTGCGGCCGTCGGCACGGCGCTGTTCTCGACGATCTTCACGTCGCGCCTCAGCGACCGGCTCGCCGAGGCGTTCGGCGACGTGCCGGCCGGTGCCGGCGGCACCGAGGCGTCGGGCCTGACGCCCGCCGCGGTCGACGCGCTGCCCGAGCCCGTGCGCACGGGTGTCGTCGACGCCTTCGCCGGCGCGCTGGCGCCCGCGTTCTGGTACCTCGTGCCGCTGGTCGTCGTGGGCCTGGTGCTGGCGCTGTTCCTGCGCGAGGTGAAGCTCTCCGACGTCGCGGGGATGGTCGCGCGCGGCGAGGCCGTCGCCGACCCGGGCCGCGCGGCGCGCGCCGCCGAGCCCGACGTGGCCGTGCCCGGCTCGGCGCAGGTCGAGGGCGGTTCCGTCCCGGCGGACGACGACGCCGCGGGCGCGGGGGAGCGTGCGTCCGCCGGGACGTCCGCGCCGCGCGGCTAGCCTGGTGCGATGAGCATGCACGGTGGCGGCCGGGGCGGTCGCAAGCGGCCCGCCAAGCCGCAGTTCACCCAGATGACGCTGATCCTCGAGGCGCTGCTGGTGTTCTTCGCGACCCTGGTCGCCTACGGGCTGCGCGCCGCCCCGCCCGCCACCGTGTGGACGCTCGGCGGCGTGACCGCCCTCGTGCTGCTGGTCGTCGCCGGCTACGTCGGCCGGCCCGGCGGCTACGTCGCCGGGTCGGCCGCCCAGGTCGCCGTGCTCGCGTTCGGCGTGCTGGTCCCCATGATGTTCGTGGTGGGCGGCCTGTTCGTCGTCCTGTGGGTCGTCTCCCTGCGGCTGGGCGGACGCATCGACCGCGAGCGCGCGGAGTACGACGCCGCCCACCCGGAGGGCTGACCCGCCCGTCCCCACGCCCGACCCGAGGCCGCCGACAGCGATGTCGGCGGCCTCGTCCGTTCCAGTGGAGCTCCGCGCCGTCCGTCCGTGCCCGCACGCAGCCGCACCGTGACCGCTCCGCGCAGCCCCGTGCACACGCACCTCGGGTGAAAACGCGGCGGGTGCGCGGCCCGGCCCGCCGCCGTTCGCGCAGGTCATCTGGACGGGTGTCCTGGACGCAGGTCCAAAGTCCTCTCCCGGACCGTTGCGCGCGTCGCATGCTGGTTCAGCAATCGCACAGCACATCTCGAACGGACGGCACAAGGCCCCGGAAAAGTGATCCCGCGAGGAGTTGAACCATGACCACCCACCCGACCCCCGACATCACCGCGGACCGCGACGAGCGCTCGCGCAAGAAGGCGGCCGTCGTCCGCTACTCCCTGGCCGGCGTCGCCCTGCTGGGCGTCGGTGCGGCCCTGACCTCCGCCGCCTGGACCGACGACGCCTGGTTCCAGGGCGAGGCGAGCGCCGTGGCGCAGGACGACATCGAGCTGCAGGGCGGGCTCAGCGAGGCCGCGCTCGTCGACGCGGACGACCTGTCGAACGCGGTCGACATCTCGGTCGACCCGAACCAGCTCGCGAACTTCGTGCCGGGCGAGACGCGCGTCGTGACGCTGTACCTCAAGAACGACGGGGTCGTCCCGCTCGACGTGACCGGTGCGCCGGTCCTGGAGGGCGCGCTCTTCGAGGGCGCCGAGCCCGTCGACGTGTCGCTGGCGGCCGACGGTGTCGTGGGTGTGCTCGACCCCGCCGAGGTCACCACGGTCGACCTCACGCTCGCCGCGCCCGCGTGGGACGACGAGGACGTCGCGTACAAGGGCGCGACCGGCGCCCTGACCGTGACCTTCACCGGCGCGACCACCACCGCGGCGGCCAACTGAGGCATCGACGGTGGGAGCCGGCGGCGCCGGCTCCCACCGCTCGGGGGGAGCAGAGCACATGCGCACTCTCAAGACCGTGGGCGACGCGGTCGTCTGGCTCGTCGCCGCTCTCGGTGTCGTGTCGGTCCTCGCCTGGGGCGCCTCCGCGCTGGGCTGGATGAAGCCGCTCGTGGTCGTCTCGGGCTCGATGGAGCCCGCGATCATGACGGGCGACCTCCTCGTCGCGGTGCCGCACCCGACCGCCGAGCTGCAGGTCGGCGACGTGGCCACCCTCCCGGACGAGCGCGCGGACCGGCTGGTCACGCACCGTGTCGTATCGGTCGAGCACGTCGGCGGCGGCCGGTGGGAGGTCCGGATGAAGGGCGACGCCAACGTGTCGGCGGACGGCGGTGCGTACGTCGTCGGCGACACGGTGTGGCAGCCCGCCGCCCGGATCGGCGGCGGCGGGTACGTCCTGACCGCCCTGACCCGTCCGCAGGTCGCCGTCCCGGTCGGCGTGGCGTTCGCCGCGCTCCTCGGGCTCAGCCTGCTGCCGGCGCGGCCTGAGCGCCGGCGTGCCGCGGACGAGACCGGCGTTCCGGCCCCGTCCACCCCCGCGGGGGTGACCCCGTGAGCCGGCGTCGTCGGCGCGGCGCCGCGGCGAGCCTCGTGCTCGCCGTCCTGCTGGCCCTCGCGTCGGTCCTCGTCGCCGCGGGGAGCGCGACGGCCTCGTCGCGCACCGAGCCGCTCACGGCGACGTTCACGGGCCTCGTGCCGGGTGCCGCCCGCTCCACCTCGTGGGTGCTGGACGTGGCACGGGACGCGGTGGTCACCGAGGTCGAGACGACCGAGCTCGCCACCGGTGGGGTGCGCTGGGACGTGGCGCTGTGCGCACCGGCCGGCGACGCGTGCCTGCCGGTGACCCGCGACGCCGTGGGCGTCCGCCTGCCGGCCGGGTCGTACCGCCTCACGGTGCGCGTGCAGGCCACCGACGCCCTCGAGCCCGGCGAGACCCGGACGCTCGACGGCCACGTCGTGCTCAGCGACGCCGGTGGCGCGGACGGCGACGCGGCGGCCGTGTGGCCGGGCGGCGGGACCGGGGCGACGGGGCGCTCCGCCGCGTCGGGCCCGTTGGCGCTGACGGGCGCCTCCGCGCTGCCCCTCCTGCTCGTCGCCGTGGCGAGCGGCGTCGTCGGGCTCGTCGCGCTGCTCGCTGCGCGCCGCGGCCGCGACGACGAGGAGCCCGTGCCCGTCGGCGCCGCCCCGCCCGTCCGACCCACCCCGACGACCCACCGCGACCCGAGGAGAGCACCGTGATCACCCCGCAGCACACCGACCGCGCACGTGCCCGTCGTCGCGGTGCGCGCGTCCTCGCCGCACTGCTCGGCCTGGCCCTGCTGCTCCCCGTGGGGGTCGCGGCCACGACCGCGGCGTGGCACGACTCTGCCGCGTTCGCGGGGACGGCGTCGGCCGCGGGCACGTGGCCGACGCCCGTCCCGCCCCCCGTGGTCGCGTGCGAGATGTTCCAGTACGACGAGGCCGCGCCGTACCGGGTCGACCTCAACACGTCGCTGGGCCCGTGCGAGGCCACCGGCTCGGTCATCCAGAGCTGGTGGACCGGCGAGAGCGGCAACTCGCCGCGCGCCGTCCGGCTGGGATTCGGCGTCGAGCACGAGCTCATCTCGTCGGACGAAACGTACGCGCACCTGACGTTCGACCTGCAGCGCGCGCTCGCCACCGTGGCGCCGGACGCCCAGCTCGCGGCGCCGCTGGACGGCTGGAGGTGGTCGACGACCGGCTTCACGGGCCACTACCCGCTCAACGCGGAGTCGGTCATCGGGTGCGACATGCCCTACACGGTCGAGGCGGTCACGCCGCGCAACTACCACGGCACCGCGCAGTCCGGCCTCGGCACGGCGCAGCTGGACGAGCAGCGGACGAACTGGGGGCAGTACCAGTGCTGAGCCGACGCGCCGTCCCCCGCTAGGGTTACGGCCATGTCTGACGCACCCCTCCCGCAGCGCACGCTCGTCCTCGTCAAGCCGGACGGCGTCCGGCGCGGGCACGTCGGCGAGGTCCTGCGCCGCATCGAGGCGAAGGGCTACACGCTCGTCGCCGTCGAGCTCCGCCAGGCCGACGAGGCGCTGCTCGCCGAGCACTACGCCGAGCACGCGGGCAAGCCGTTCGTGCAGGCGCTCATCGACTTCATGCGCTCGGGCCCCGTGCTCGCCGCGGTCGTCGAGGGTCACCGCGTGATCGAGGGCTTCCGCTCGCTGGCCGGCGCGACCGACCCGACGGTCGCCGCCCCGGGCACGATCCGCGGCGACCTGGCCCGCGACTGGGGCACCAAGCTGATCGAGAACATCGTGCACGGCTCGGACGGCGAGGAGTCGGCCGCCCGCGAGATCGGGCTCTGGTTCCCGCACCTCTGACGCACCGCACGCCGACGCCCCGTCCCAGCGCCGTACGGCCGCTCGGGCGGGGCGTCGCCGTGCGCGCCGCCGCGTTGCCTAGGCTCAGCCCGTGCACCTCAAGACCCTGACCCTGCGCGGGTTCAAGTCGTTCGCGTCCGCGACGACGCTGAGCTTCGAGCCGGGCATCACGTGCGTGGTCGGGCCCAACGGCTCCGGCAAGTCGAACGTGGTCGACGCGCTGGCGTGGGTCATGGGGGAGCAGGGCGCCAAGTCGCTGCGCGGCGGGAAGATGGAGGACGTCATCTTCGCCGGCACGTCCGGCCGCCCGCCGCTGGGGCGCGCCGAGGTGTCGCTGACCATCGACAACGCCGACGGCGCGCTGCCCATCGAGTACTCCGAGGTCACGATCTCGCGGACGCTGTTCCGTAACGGCGGCTCCGAGTACGCCATCAACGGGCGCGCGTGCCGCCTGCTGGACATCCAGGACCTGCTGTCCGACTCCGGCCTCGGTCGCGAGATGCACGTCATCGTCGGGCAGGGGCAGCTCGACGCGGTGCTGCGGGCGACGCCGGAGGAGCGGCGCGGCTTCATCGAGGAGGCGGCGGGCGTCCTCAAGCACCGCAAGCGCAAGGAGAAGGCCCTGCGCAAGCTCGACGCGATGCAGGGCAACCTCACGCGCCTGGGCGACCTCACGACGGAGATCCGCCGCCAGCTCGGGCCGCTGGGGCGGCAGGCCGAGGTCGCGCGCAAGGCCGCCGTCGTGCAGGCCGACCTGCGGGACGCCCGCGCCCGGCTGCTCGCCGACGACCTCGCCCAGCTCACGGCGCAGCTCGAGCAGGAGATCGCCGACGAGTCGGCGCTGCGCGCCCGGCGGGAGGACGTGGAGGGGCGCCTCGCCGCGGCGCGCGAGCGCCTCGCGGCCCTCGAGCGCGAGGCCGCCCTCGCCGCGCCCGCCGTGAGCGAGGCGAGCGAGGTCTGGTACCGGCTGTCGTCGCTGCGCGAGCGCCTGCGCGGCACTGCGTCGCTCGCCGCCGACCGTGCCCGCCTGCTGGGCGCGCCGACGCAGGAGCGCGCACCCGGGCAGGACCCCGACGACCTCGAGCGGCAGGCGCAGCGCGTGCGCACCGCGGAGCAGGAGCTCGCGGCGGAGGTGGAGCTGGCGCGCGCCGCCGTCACGGGGGCGGGCACCGCGCGGCAGGAGGCGGAGGCGGCGGCGACCGCGGCCGAGCGGGCGCTCGCCGACCTGCAGCGCGGCGCCGCTGACCGGCGCGAGGGCGTCGCGCGGCTCGCGGGGCAGGTCGCGGCGCGGCGCAGCCGGGTGGAGGCGACGGAGGCGGAGATCGGCCGCCTGCGCGCCGCCGTGGCCGCCGCGGAGGAGCGCGCGCAGGACGCCACGACGCGGTTCGCAGCGCTGGAGACGCAGGTCGCGGGCGTCGAGGAGGGCGAGGAGGGCCTCGACGCCGAGCACGAGGCCGCGACCGAGGCGCTCGACGCCGCCGTCGCCCGCGTCGCCGCGCTCGAGGACGCGTTGCGCGAGGCCGAGCGCGAGCGCGACCAGCAGGCGTCCCGGGCCGAGACGCTCGAGATGTCGCTGTCCCGCAAGGACGGCGCCGGGGCGCTCCTGGCGTCCGACGGCCTGCCGGGCGTGCTGGGGTCGGTCGCGGCGCTGCTCCAGGTCGACGCGCGGGACGAGGAGGCGGTCGTGGCGGCCCTCGGCGCGGTCGCCGACGCGGTCGCCGTCGACTCGGTCGAGGCGGCGGTCGACGCGATCCGGCACCTGCGCACCGAGGACGCCGGCCGCGCGGCCCTGCTGGTCGCCGGCACGGGAGAGCGGCGCGCGGCCGACCTCCCGCCGGGCGTGGACCGCGCCGTCGACCTCGTGCAGGCGCCCCCGGCGGTGCGGGACGCGGTGCACGCGCTGCTCGCCGACGTCGTCGTCGTGGACGACCTCGCGGCCGCGCGTCCGCTCGTCGCCGCGCACCCCGACGTCGTGGTCGCGACGCGCACGGGCGACGTGCTGTCGCGCTTCCGCGCCTCCGGCGGGTCGGCGTCCGCGCCGTCGGCGCTGCACCTGCAGGCCGCGCTCGAGACCGCCCGCGAGACGGGCGCGCGGGCGACCGCGACGGCCGAGCGCGTGCGGTTCGAGCTCGCCGCCGCGCGCGAGGCCCGCACCGCCGCCCAGACGGCGGTCGACGCGACGCTCGAGCGGCTCAACGAGTCCGACGCGGCGCTCGCCGCGGTCGCGGAGCAGCTCGGGCACCTGGGGTCCGCGGCCCGCGCCGCGCGCGCCGAGGCCGAGCGCGCGCAGCGGTCGCTCGAGGCGGCGGGGGCCACCCTCGCCGAGGACCACGCCACGCTCGCCGAGCTGACGCAGCGCCTCGCCGCGGCCGAGGAGCAGCCGGAGGACTCCGAGGCCGCGATCGCGGAGGCGACCGCGCGCCGCGACGCGACGGCCGCGGAGGCGACGGCGGCACGCGCACGCGAGACCGAGGCGCGCCTGACGCTGCGCACGGGCGAGGAGCGCGCGCGGGCGATGTCCGGCCGCGCCGAGGGGCTGGAGCGTGCCGCCGCGTCCGAGCGGGCGGCGCGCGAGCGGGCGGCCGCGCGGGAGCGCGAGCGCCGCCGGCAGGCCGCGGTCGCCTCGGCGGTGCACGAGGGTGCGGTGCGGGCCACCGGGCTGCTCGAGCGCGCGCTGCGGCGGGCGTCCGACGAGCGCGACGCCGCCGAGGCCGCGCGCGCGGAGCGCGACCGCGAGCTCGCCACCGTCCGGGGCCAGGTGGACGCCCTGGCGCGCGACCTCGCCGAGCTCACCGACGTCGCGCACAAGGACGAGGTCGCGCGCACGCAGCAACGGCTGCGCATCGAGCAGCTGGAGACCCGCTCGGTCGAGGACCTGGGCCTCGACCCCGCGGTGCTGCTCGAGGAGTTCGGGCCGCACCGGGACGTGCCGGTGGTGCTGCCGCCGGGGGCGGAGCCGGACCCCGCGGCGCCGACGGCGGTGCCGTACGTGCGCGCGGAGCAGGAGAAGCGCCTGCGCGCGGCCGAGCGCGGCCTGGCGCTGCTGGGACGGGTCAACCCGCTGGCGCTCGAGGAGTTCGCCGCGCTCGAGGAGCGCCACCGGTTCCTCACGGAGCAGCTCGCCGACCTGAAGAAGTCGCGCGCCGACCTGCTGGAGATCGTCAAGGAGATCGACGAGCGCGTCGAGCAGGTGTTCACCGAGGCGTACCGCGACACGGCGGCGGCGTTCGACGACGTCTTCCCGCGGCTGTTCCCCGGCGGCGAGGGGCGGCTGGTGCTCACCGACCCCGACGACATGCTGACGACCGGCATCGAGGTCGAGGCCCGGCCCGCCGGCAAGAAGGTCAAGCGGCTGTCGCTGCTCTCGGGCGGTGAGCGGTCGCTCACCGCCGTGGCGCTGCTCGTGGCGATCTTCAAGGCCCGGCCGAGCCCGTTCTACGTCATGGACGAGGTCGAGGCGGCGCTCGACGACGCGAACCTCGGCCGCCTGCTCGAGATCTTCCGCGAGCTGCAGGACGACTCCCAGCTCATCGTCGTGACGCACCAGAAGCGCACGATGGAGATCGCGGACGCCCTGTACGGCGTGACCATGCGCGGCGACGGCGTGACGACCGTCATCAGCCAGCGCATGCGCGAGGACCAGCCCGCCTGACCCCATGGCAGGGGGCCGACGCGGCCGCCCGGGTGACGTGCTGTGAAGGTCGTGTGAGAGGTCCCGACGGGGGTCGCGGCGCGGCGTGCGGGCCCGCGCCGGGAGCGGAGAATGGTCCCATGACTCTCGTGCCCGTGGTCCTCCTGGCCCTCCTCGCCGCCGCCGCCGTGCTGCTGCTCGCGCGCGTGGGCAGCGAGGACGCGCCGGCCGGCGAGGAGTCGCTCTGGGACGCCTTCCGGCGGGGGTGGCGCGCCCGCCGCGAGCCCGACCCCGAGCAGGCCGAGGCCGCCGCCGCGGCGGCCGTCGAGCCGCAGGACGTGTCCCTCGCCGACTTCCTGCGCGCGAACGCGCGCGAGGGCGACGGGTACCTCCACGTCGAGGAGCTGACCGAGGACCTTCAGCGCGCCGCGCACACGCTGCGCGTGCGCCGCGGCGCCTGACGCCGACAGACTGTCGCCGTGGACCTCAACGACCTCCTGCCCTACCTCGTCGGCGCGCCCGTGCTCGCGGCCGGCGCGGCCGCGGCGCTGCTCGTGCGCCGCCGGCGCACGCCCGACCGCCGACCGGACGCCCGGCCCGGCACGCGGACCGCGACGGACGTCGTCGACCGTCCGGTCGTGCCGACGCCCGTCGTGCCGCCCGACGTCGCGGTCGACGGCACGAGCGGCGCGGTCGAGGGGGCGGTCGTCGACGACCTGTCGGTCGAGGACCTCGTCGCCCCGCCGGTCGAGACGCCGGAGCCCACCGCGGGCCGGCTGCGCCGCCTGCGCGAGCGCCTCGCCCGCAACGGCTCCCCGCTGGGCGCGCGCCTCCTGCAGGTGCTCTCCCGCGACACGCTCACCGAGGACGACTGGGACGAGCTCGAGGAGACGCTCCTGCTCGCGGACGTCGGCGCGGGGCCGACGGACGAGATCATCCAGGCGCTGCGCACGCGCGTGCGCGTCGAGGGCGTGTCCGAGCCCGGCCGGGCGCGCGAGGTGCTGCGCGAGCAGCTGCTGGCGCTCGTCGACCCGAGCCTGGACCGCGCGCTGCGCACGGCGCCGGTCACCGCCGCCGACGGCACCCCGGCGCCCGCCGTCGTCCTCGTGGTCGGCGTCAACGGCACGGGCAAGACGACGACGGTCGGCAAGCTGGCGCGCGTCCTCGTCGCCGACGGGCGCTCGGTCGTGCTCGGCGCGGCCGACACCTTCCGCGCCGCGGCGGCCGACCAGCTCGAGACGTGGGGCTCGCGCGTCGGCGTGCCCACGGTCCGCTCCGACCGCGACGGCGCCGACCCGGCGTCGGTGGCGTTCGACGCCCTGCGCACGGGTCGTGCCGACGGCGCCGACGTCGTGCTCGTCGACACGGCCGGCCGTCTGCAGAACAAGGCCGGGCTGATGGACGAGCTGGGCAAGATCACGCGCGTGCTGAGCCGCGACGTGCCGCTGTCCGAGGTGCTGCTCGTGCTCGACGCCACCACCGGCCAGAACGGCATGCAGCAGGCCCGCGTCTTCGGCGAGGTCGCCGGCGTGACCGGCATCGTCCTCACCAAGCTCGACGGCACGGCCAAGGGCGGCATCGTCGTCGCGGTGCAGCGCGAGCTCGGCGTGCCGGTCAAGCTCGTCGGCCTGGGGGAGGGCCCGGACGACCTCGCGCCGTTCGACCCGGAGGCGTTCGTCGACGGCCTGCTCGGGCAGTGAGCCGCCCGACGACCTGAGCCGCGCGCACGGCGCGGGTGCCCGCCGGCACCCGCGCCGTGCGTCGTCGTGGGGCGCCCGCCGTCCCGAGTGCTGGACGATCGCCCGGGTCGAAACACGATGTTCACACCGCGACGGTGGTTGTCACGTCGCGGTAACGCGCCGCGTCCGCCGGTGAAACGCCGCTCCGCGACGGTTGTCGCCGACCAGCCACGCACGGTGGCGAGGGGAGAGGCGACCTCCAATGGAATTCGAGCTCGACAGCGGCAACACGGCGTTCATCATCTTCGCCGCATCACTGGTGTTCCTGATGACGCCCGCACTGGCGTTCTTCTACGGCGGCATGGTGCGCGGCAAGAGCGTGCTCAACATGATGATGATGAGCTTCGGGGCCCTCGGCCTCGTCTCGCTCATCTGGGTCCTGTACGGGTACTCGGTGGCCTTCGGCTCCGACCTCGGCGGCTTCATCGGCAACCCCACCGACTTCCTCGGCCTGCAGGGCGCGACGGACGACCAGAGCCTCATGGCGGGGACCGGCGTGCCGTTCCTCGTCGCCGCGGGCTTCCAGCTGACCTTCGCGGTCATCACGGCGGCGCTGATCTCCGGCGCGGTCGCGGACCGCATGAAGTTCGGCTCCTGGCTGGTGTTCGCGGGCCTGTGGGTCACGTTCGCCTACCTGCCCCTCGCGCACATGGTGTGGGGCGGCGGCCTCCTCGGCGGCGGCTGGTTCCTCGTCGACGCGCTGCCGATCCCGATCGACTTCGCCGGCGGCACGGTCGTGCACATCAACGCCGGTGTCGCGGGCCTCGTCCTCGCGATCGTGCTCGGCAAGCGCAAGGGCTTCGGCCGCGAGCCGATGCGCCCGCACAACCTGCCCTTCGTGATGCTCGGCGCCGCCCTGCTGTGGTTCGGCTGGTTCGGCTTCAACGCGGGCTCCGAGTTCGCCGCGGACGGCACGGCCGGGCGCGCCTGGGTCAACACGACGGTCGCCACCGCGGTCGCGCTGCTCGCCTGGATCGGCACGGAGAAGGTCCGTGACGGCCACGCCACGTCGCTCGGTGCCGCGTCGGGCGTCGTCGCCGGCCTGGTCGCGATCACCCCGGCCGCCGCGGCGGTCGACACGTGGGGCGCCATCGCCATCGGCCTCGTCGCGGGCATCCTCTGCGCGCTGGCGGTGGGCCTGAAGTACAAGTTCGGCTACGACGACTCGCTCGACGTCGTCGGCGTCCACCTGGTCGGCGGCCTCGTCGGCACCGTGCTCATCGGCTTCTTCGCGACGGACACCGACGCGACGTGGTACCCCGACGGTGCGTCGAACGGCCTCCTCTACGGTGGCGGTGCCGGCCAGCTGGCGACGCAGGTGATCGTCGCCCTCCTGGCCATGGTGTTCTCCGGTCTCGTCACGCTGGTCATCGCGCTGGTCCTCAAGGCGACGATCGGCCTGCGGGCGACCGAGGAGCAGGAGGTGTCCGGTCTCGACCTGACGGTCCACGGCGAGACGGCGTACGAGTCGCTGGGCGCGGGTGCCCGCGTCGTGACGGAGGTGAAGTGATGACGAAGCTCGTGACGGCGGTCATCCAGCCGCACCGGCTGGACGACGTCAAGTCGGCCCTGGAGGCGGCGGGCGTCCGCGGCCTGACGGTGAGCGAGGCGAGCGGCTACGGCCGTCAGCGCGGCCACACCGAGGTGTACCGGGGTGCCGAGTACACGGTCGACCTGGTGCCGAAGGTGAAGATCGACGTCCTCGTGGCGGACGGCGACGCGGGGGCGGTCACCGAGGTGATCGTCCGGGCGGCGCAGACCGGCAAGATCGGCGACGGCAAGGTCTGGGTCGTGCCGGTCGAGGACGTGGCTCGCGTCCGCACCGGCGAGCACGGCGACGACGCCCTCTGAGCAGGACGGTCGCGCACAGCACATGACGACACGACGGCCGCCCGCCGCGGGCGCCGCCGGGTCGCCGCAGGTCCCGCAGCCCATCGGGGTGCGGGACCTGCGTGCCGCCCGGCTCGAGCTCGCCGCGCGCTCCCCGGGCCCGGGCGCGGACGGCCTCGCACGGCGTCGCGCGGTGGCGGACCTCGTGGTGGGCGCGCTCGCGCGGCTCTGGGACGAGGTCACGCAGGGCCGCGACGTCGCCGGCATCGCGCTGGGCGTCGTCGGCAGCGTCGGCCGCGGCGACGCGAGCCCGGTCTCGGACCTCGACCTGCTGCTCGTGCACGAGGGCCGCGGGCACGGCGCGGAGGAGCTCGCCGACCTCGCGCAGCGCCTCTGGTACCCCATCTGGGACGCGAACCTCGACCTGGACCACGCGGTGCGCTCGCTCGCGCAGTGCCGCCAGGTCGCGTCGAAGGACCTGCCGGCGGCCGTGGGGCTGCTCGAGCTGCAGCCGGTGGCGGGGGACGGGCTCGTCGTGGCGCGCGCCCGCTCGGCGCTGCTCGCGGACTGGCGGTCCGCGGCACGCCGCCGCCTGCCGGAGCTGCTGGCGTCGACGCGGCAGCGGGCCGAGCGCCACGGCGAGCTGGCCTACCTCATCGAGCCGGACCTCAAGGAGGCCCGCGGCGGCATCCGGGACGCCGTCGTGCTCTCCGCGCTCGCCGCGACGTGGCTGACGGACCGGCCGCACGGCGCGGTCGACCACGCGTACGCGCACCTGCTGGACGTGCGCGACGCCGTGCAGGTCGTCACGCGCCGGCACACGAACCGCCTGCTGCTCGCCGACCAGGACGAGGTCGCGGCGCTCGTCGGCTTCGACGACCGCGACGACCTGCTCGCGTCGGTCGCGGAGGCGGGCCGCGTCATCTCGTACGCCCTCGACTCGACGGCCCGCAACGCGCGCCAGGCCCTGCAGCGCCCCGCGCGCCGGCCGGTGCTCGTGCGCGGACGGCGGACCCCGCCGCGGCTGCGCCAGATCGCCGAGGGCCTCGTCGAGCACGACGGCGAGCTCGTCCTGTCCGTCGACGCACGCCCCGCCGACGATCCCGTCCTGTCGCTGCGGGCCGCCGCGACGGCCGCCCGCACCGGCCTCGTGCTGTCGCCCGTGACGGTCGCCAGCCTCGAGGCGACACCGCCGCTGCCGACGCCCTGGCCCCGGGCCGCGCGCCAGCAGCTGCTGCACCTGCTCGGGTCCGGGCCGGCGCAGGTGCCGGTCTGGGAGGCGCTGGACCTCGCGGGCGTCGTGACGACCTGGGTGCCCGAGTGGGCCGGCGTGCGCAACCGCCCGCAACGCTCGCCCGTGCACCGGCACACGGTGGACCGGCACCTCGTGGAGACCGTCGCGCGCGCGGGTCGCGACCGCCGGTCCGTCGACGCCCCCGACACGCTGCTGCTCGCCGCGCTGCTGCACGACATCGGCAAGCGGCCCGGTGCCGGCGACCACTCGGTCGAGGGTGCGCGGCTGGCCGGCCCCGTCGTCACGCGCATGGGCTTCGCGCCGGAGGTGGCCGCGGACGTCACGCGGCTCGTGCGCGAGCACCTGACCCTCTCGGAGCTCGCCACGGGCGCCGACCACGACGACCCGGCGACCCTCGACCGTCTGCTCGACGCGGTCGACCACCGTGCCGACCTGCTCGCGCTGCTGCGCGCGCTCACGGAGGCCGACGCGTCGGCGGCCGGGCCCACCGCGTGGACGACGTGGCGGGCGACGCTCGTCGACGACCTCACCGCCCGGGGGGCCCGCGCACTGGCAGGTACCCTGGACCGTCCGTAGCCCGTCCGCGTCCCGCAGCGAGGTCCGGTGTTCGCCACCCTCTCCGACCGACTCACGTCGACCTTCAAGAACCTGCGCTCCAAGGGCAGGCTCTCCGAGGCCGACATCGACGCGACCGTGCGCGAGATCCGCCGCGCGCTGCTCGACGCCGACGTGGCCGTCCCGGTCGTCCGTCAGTTCACCGGCGCCGTGCGCGAGCGCGCACTCTCCGCCGAGGTCTCGCGCGCGCTGAACCCGGCGCAGCAGGTCGTCAAGATCGTCAACGACGAGCTCGTCGCGATCCTCGGCGGGCAGACGCGGACCGTCGCGTTCGCGAAGCAGCCGCCCACGGTCATCCTGCTCGCCGGCCTCCAGGGCGCGGGCAAGACGACGCTGGCGGGCAAGCTCGCGCAGTGGCTCAAGGGCTCCGGCCACACCCCGCTGCTCGTCGCCGCGGACCTGCAGCGCCCCAACGCCGTCACGCAGCTCCAGGTCGTGGGGCAGCGTGCGGGCGTGCCCGTGCACGCGCCGCACCCCGGCAACCAGGGCGCGGACGACGTGCTGCCCGCCGGCGCCGACCCGGTCTCCGTCGCCCGCTCGGGGCTCGAGGAGGCGCGCCGCCGCCAGCACGACGTGCTCATCGTCGACACCGCCGGCCGCCTCGGCGTCGACGCCGAGCTCATGCGGCAGGCCGCGGACATCCGCGACGCCGTGCAGCCCGACGAGGTCCTGTTCGTCGTCGACGCGATGATCGGCCAGGACGCCGTCACGACGGCGCAGGCCTTCCAGGACGGCGTCGGCTTCACCGGCGTCGTGCTGTCGAAGCTCGACGGCGACGCGCGCGGTGGTGCCGCGCTGTCGATCGCGAGCGTCACCGGCCGGCCGATCATGTTCGCGTCCACGGGCGAGAAGCTCACGGACTTCGAGGTGTTCCACCCCGACCGCATGGCGTCGCGCATCCTCGACATGGGTGACGTGCTCACCCTCATCGAGCAGGCCGAGAAGGCGTTCGACGCCGAGCAGGCCGAGAAGATGGCCGGCAAGCTCGTCGGCGGCGAGGACTTCACGCTCGAGGACTTCCTCGTGCAGATGCAGCAGCTGCGCAACATGGGCTCGATCAAGAAGATGTTCGGGATGCTCCCGGGCATGGGCCAGATGCGCGAGGCGCTGGAGAACTTCGACGAGCGCGAGGTCGACCGCATCGAGGCGATGATCCGCTCGATGACGCCCGGCGAGCGGCTGAACCCGAAGATCATCAACGGCTCGCGCCGCGCCCGCATCGCGCGCGGCTCGGGCACCACGCCGAGCGAGATCAACCAGCTGCTCGAGCGGTTCGAGGGCGCGAAGAAGATGATGCGCCAGATGGCCAAGGGCGGCGGCATGCCCGGCGGCATGCCGGGCATGGGCAACCTGCCGGGCATGGGCGGCAAGAAGTCCCGCGGCAAGCAGGCGCCCGCCAAGCGCGGCAAGGGCGCACGTTCCGGCAACCCCGCCAAGCGGGCCGAGCAGGAGCGGGCCGCCGCGGCCCGCGCCGCCGCGCAGCCGACCGGTCCCGCGGGCTCGGCCTTCGGCCTGGGCGGCGCGGCGCCGGCGGAGCCGGACCCGGCCGAGCTGCAGCTGCCCGCGGGCTTCGACAAGCTCTTCGGCGGCCGCTGAGCCGGCCATGACGGTCACGCACCTGCGGGGGACCGTCGTGCTCGGCGACGAGCACGAGGTGGGGGAGGCGTGGGTCGTCGGCGACCGGCTGACGCTCGAGCGTCCCGCGGGCGTGCCCGACACCGTGCTCGACGGGTGGGTGCTGCCCGGGCTCGTCGACGTGCACTGCCACGTCGGCCTCGCCGCGGACGGGCCCGTCGACGACGCGACGGCCGAGCGTCAGGCGCTCGCCGACCGTGACGCCGGGGTGCTGCTCATCCGCGACGCCGGGTCGCCCGCGGACACGGCGTGGGTGCACGCGCGCGACGACCTGCCACGGCTGCTGCGGGCGGGCCGTCACCTGGCGCGGCCGAAGCGGTACCTGCGGCGCTACGGGCGCGAGCTCGCGGACGTCGGGGAGCTGCCGGCCGCGGTGCGCGAGGAGGCGGCCCGCGGCGACGGCTGGGTCAAGCTCGTCGCCGACTGGATCGACCGGGACCTCGGCGCCGACGGCGACCTGCGCCCGCTGTGGCCGGACGCCGTGCTGGCGGACGCGGTCGCGGCGGCCCACGCCGCCGGCGCGCGCGTCACCGCGCACACCTTCGCCACGGAGTCCCTCGACGCGCTGCTCGACGCGGGCGTCGACTGCCTCGAGCACGCCACCGGCGCCACCCCCGAGCAGGTCGAGCGCATCGCGGCCGCGGGCGTGCCCGTGACGGCCACGCTCCTGCAGGTCGCGCAGTTCGAGGCGATCGCCGCGCAGGGCGAGGCGCGCTACCCCCGCTTCGCCGCGCGCATGCGTGCCATGCACGGACGTCGGCACGCGCACGTGCGCGACCTCCACGACGCCGGTGTGCGCGTGCTCGTCGGCACGGACGCGGGCGGCACGATCGGCCACGGGCGCATCGCCGACGAGGCCGCCGAGATGGCCGCCGCGGGCATCCCGGACCGCGACGTCGTGGCCGCCGCCAGCTGGCGCACGCGCGCCTGGCTGGGCGTGGACGGCATCGCCGAGGGCGCGAGCGCGGACGTCGTGGTCTACGACGCCGACCCGCGCACCGACGTGCGCGTGCTGGCGGAGCCCGCGGCGGTGGTGCTGCGCGGCGTGCGTCACCGCTGAACCGCGGACTCCTCCGGGACGGCGGCGCCGGCCGCGGCGAGGACGCGCGACAGACCGTGCTTGTGCCGGACGACGTGCGGCGGGAGCGCGGAGACGAACCGCTCCCACGAGCGGGTCGCCCGGCGGAAGTGCCGTGGGTTGAGGACGACCGACGCGCCCGTGCGCGTGACCAGCTCCACGTCGCCGTCGTCGTCCTCGCCCGCCAGGACGACGTCCTGCGCGAGGATCCGGATGCCCGCGTCGATCAGGACCAGCTGGCGCGGTCCGAGGGCGATCTCCCTGCCCCGCTGCGGTCCGAGGAACCGGCCCCGGTGCGTCGTCCCGGCGGACGACAGCAGCGCGCGCGGGAGCCCGGACCCGCCCTCGCCGCCGGTCGCGATGTCGATCATGATCTCGCGACGCTTGAGGCCCTCGTACGTCCGGAACCGGCGGTGCGGCTCCAGCCCGAGCTCCTGCTCGAGGCGTTCGCACGCGTCGGGGTCGTCGACGAGGTGGCTCGGGTAGGTGACGAGCAGGCTGGGCAGCATGCCCGCCACCGCGGCGCGGACGCCGTCCGCGTCGACCGCGGCCGTCGCGGCACTCCACGGTGCGGGCGCCGGCAGGCCACGGAGCTCGTCCTCGGCCGCCTGGACGAGCCACGTGCGACGTGCGTCGCTGAGCGCCCACCGCGATCGCAGCGCCGCCTGCGCGTGCGCCAGCACGTCGGCGTCGGGCCCCGCCTCGGCCAGCCCGCGCAGCGTCCGCACGGCCGCCGCCAGCACGTCGCGCGCTGCCGCGGGGGTCGCGGGGTCGGTGCTCACGACCCAGGCACTCGTCACGTCGTCGACCAGCCACGCGCTCACGTCGACCGAGTAGACCCGCCCGGTGCGCAGCCGCAGCTCGCGGAGCAGGCACTCCTGCACGACCTCGCCGGTCACCTGCCGCACGACGGGGTCCGCGCGCACGAGGAACGACAGCGAGAGCGCACCGTCGTCGCCGTACGCGATGCCGGGTGTCGGCATGTCGAGGGGCTCCGGGTGCGCTGCGCGCGGCGGCGCCTCGCCCACGGGCAGGGAGACGTCGAGCGCGGCCGCGGGCGGGCCGGTGAGCACGATCCGCGCGCACCCGGTGACGAACCACCGCGCCACGAACGCGCGGACCTCGGCCGCCGTGAGCGCCAGCAGGGCGGTGTGGTTCAGGTCGAGGAGGCCGAGGCCGGCCGCACCCCACCGCGACGCGAAGGGCCCGACGCCCGCGTACAGCGACTCGGGTCCCACCTCGGTCAGCACCGTCGCCCGCTCGACGGCGAGGTCCTCGTCGCGGACGTCGAGCAGCGACCGCGCGGCGGCGGCCACGCGGTGGAGGAAGTCCGCGACGTCGTCGGGGTCGCCGGACGCCCAGAAGATGAGCGAGTCGGGCGACGACTGGGCGTTGTGCTCGACCGTCACGCGCCCGACCCGCGCCATGACGAGGTGCTCGACGAGGTGGTGCAGACCGGCGGTCGTGGGGGAGAGGTCGCGGCCGCCGACGCCGACGACCAGCGCGCCGACGTGGTCGCCGGGGAGGTCCGCCCACAGCGTGGGGATGCCGCCGCAGGTGGTGCGCTCGACGAGGACGGGGTCGGTCGTGGTCACGGCGTGCTCCGGTGCGGGTCCTGGCGGCGGGCGCCGCGACGGCAGGACGCTAGCGGAGCGGTGGACGTGCACGGCTCCGGTCCGGCGCGGGCGGCGGGTGAAGTCGCGGTGGGCGCGGCGGGCGCACGTCCCGGCGCGAGGTCGGGCGGACGGCGTGCGCGCACCGGCCGCCGCGTCTGGCACAATGGTCGGCTGTACTCGGCGCGCACAGCCCCTCTACCTGTGCCCGCTGCGTCCTTGAGGCCGGACCGGCGCGCCCTCCCCACGGGCAGGCGCAGGTCAGGCCGCCTCAGCAGACATCAGGAGACACCACCTCGTGGCAACGAAGATCCGCCTCAAGCGCCTGGGCAAGATCCGTGCGCCGTACTACCGCGTCGTCGTCGCCGACTCGCGCACCAAGCGTGACGGCCGCGTGATCGAGGAGATCGGCAAGTACCACCCCACCGAGGAGCCGTCGCTCATCGACATCAGCTCCGAGCGTGCGCAGTACTGGCTCGGCGTCGGCGCGCAGCCGACCGAGCAGGTCCTCGCGCTGCTCAAGGTGACCGGCGACTGGCAGAAGTTCAAGGGCCTGCCCGGTGCCGAGGGCACGCTGCGGACGAAGGCGCCGAAGGCCGACGCCGCCGCCGCCGTCGAGGCCGCCGCGCTGGACGCCGAGAAGGTCAAGGCGTCCGCGTCGGAGAAGAAGGCCGCTGCCGCCGAGGCGCCGGCCGAGGCGCCCGCCGAGGACGAGCAGGCCTGATGCTCGCCGACGCGCTCGAGCACCTGGTGCGGGGCATCGTCGACCATCCGGACGACGTGCGCGTGCGCGCCTCGTCCCTGCGCCGCGGGGAGATGCTCGAGGTGCGCGTGCACCCCGAGGACCTCGGGCGCGTCATCGGCCGCGGCGGCCGCACGGCCCGTGCCCTGCGCACGGTCGTCGGCGCGCTGGCGACCGAGGGCCCGGTCCGCGTCGACGTGGTCGACGTCGACCGGCGCTGAGAACCATCCCGACGGCCCGGTCCCTCCTGCGAG